>JAJFBK010000010.1 GCA_020696955.1 Patescibacteria group bacterium
TAGCTGCCCGAATCGGCTTTTTCCTGACTTACCCCTCAACTTTTGAATCAGTTCTGCAGGTTCTTTCTATCTGGCAGGGTGGACTTGTTTCGTATTGGGGGATGGTCGCCGGGATAGCGATAGCCTTCATGCTTATTAAGAAGGAGCGTGGGGAATGGTTTGACGCCTTTGCCGTTGCTTTAATGGTGGGATGGGCAGTCGGCAGACTCGGGAATTATTATGCAGGTGACTCAGGCGGCGTGGAAAGCGAGTTCTTCTCAGTATTTTATGGCCAAGTGCCTATTCAGCTCTTTGAGTCCGCATTATGCCTAGCGGTAGCTGGTGGTGCTTTCCGGCTTTGGAAAAAGCAATCCATTGCTCCGGGAATGCTTGCCTGGTATGTGCTTGCGGCGTACTGCGCAGGGCGCTTTATAATTGACGCCTGGCGAGACGAGCCAGCCATTGGCTTTTTTCATATTAGCCAGATAGTGAGCCTGGCCGGGGTTTGTATTTTACTAGCCGTTAAGCCCTGGTATGAGCGTGCTCTTAAAAGCTAGTGGAGTAATAGCGTTTTTGGTAGCCGATCAGGTACTGAATGCCATTCTTCAATGGCGACTCCCCGAATTGATTCACTCCGAGCCGTTTTTCGCAGTTCCAACGGCGGTTCGGGTTGTGACGGGCTTCTCAGTGCTCGTTGTTTTGATTTTATGGAAAAAGCATACTGGTCTGGCTTTCCCATTTCTGATTGCTGGGTTCCTGGCAAATCTTATTACGCTCTTTCTTCATGGCTATTATATCGACTACATCCCGACCGGAATCAGTTATATAAATACAGCCGACCTCATAATTGGGGTCGGCTGTATATTGTTGTTCAGAGAACGTGGTGTTACTTTGCGGTAACGGTCTTTACCAAGGCTTCGAGAGCGGCTGGTTCTTGGATGGCCATTTCTGACAACATCTTGCGATTCAGCTGGAGGCCTTTCTTGTTGGAGAGATCGATGAAGCTGCTGTACGTAAGACCGTGCTCGCGAACGGCTGCGTTGATACGGACAATCCATCCGCGGCGCAGATCGCGCTTTTTGGTGCGGCGGTCACGATACGCAAATTGGCCGGCCTTAAGAAGGGCCTCGTTGGCGCGGCGGAACAGTTTGCGGCGACCAGTTCGGAAACCCTTGGCTCGTTCGAGCAAGGCGGCGTGACGTTTGTGGGTGTTGGTTCCTCGTTTTACGCGTGGCATATCAGGGAGTTACTATGGTTTACAGGTAAGGGAGCAATTTGGCCAGGCGCTTGACGTTGGCTTTGGCTACCAATTTGTAGCTTTTGGCAGCAGCGAGTACTCGGCTGGATTTGTTGTGGCGCAAGTGCTGGGAAGAGCCGGTTGGCTGAACCAGTTTGCCGCTACCGGTCTTGCGGATTCGTTTTGCGGTAGTCTTGTGAGTCTTGAGCTTCATGACTTTTTCTCTTTAAGTAATACTGACATTTGTTTGCCTTGACGTTGGACTGGCTGCTCGTATTCGAGGCCCAGCATGTCTCGGAAGTTGTCGAGCTGTTCGACTGCCCGTTCCTTGAATGCCATTTCCCGGCCAACCAGCTTCAGGCGAAGCTTGATCTTGTGGCCTTCGGACAAGAAGCGCTTGGCTTGCTTGAACTTAACCTCAAGGTCATGTGCGTCAGTATTGTAACTGAGGCGGATTTCTTTGACTTCCTGGGTCTTCTTTGCCTTGTTCTTGCGGCTTTTACGATCAAGCTCGTATTTGTACTTTCCGTAGTCAAGAATCTTGGCTACTGGAGGAGTGGCTTGTGGACCAACCAGAACCAGGTCTAACTCGGCTTCTGCAGCCTTGGCAAGAGCGGTCGCTAGATCGATCTCACCTGCAGGTTCACCGTTCTGATCAATCAAAAACACCCGTGAAGCACGGATACGAGAATTAATTGGAAGGTTGGAACTAGCAGCTATAGAAGGCGGGTTTAGGGAATAATCAATCTGAACTATAGCAGAAAGTGGACCCTATCGTCAAGCTTGGGTCGCTAGCTGGCCAAAGTGCCTTTGGCAATGATGAGCTTGATGGGTTTCTCCTGCGTTTCGCAACGGATGGGAGTGGTGCAAACCGTGGTTCCGGCTACCACTACCGGCAGGTTAGACTGAGTGGAAAGTTCGAAGTAGGGGATAGAAAACTTACTCTCGAAGAACTGGTCTTTTTTCTTGCCAAAAAGTGACTTGAGGAGGCCTGATTTTTCTGAGGAGTTTCGTCCTACCTCAACCGTAAACCCGCCTTGTCCTTCTTGCTCTCCTCGAAGTGGCGTGATGGTAATCGTGCCGCCCTGTCCTTCGGCAGAGTAGGTGGGAGTTGCCAAGGAGTAAAAGACATTGTCCGGAATGGCGATAGTGGCAGGCGTTATGAAACAAAGCTCACTGTTCATGAGGCCAAGGCGTACTTCTTGCCAGCGACGGCGCTTGAGATGCTCGGCCGCTGAGCGTGGGTCACTTACCCCGATCAGCTTGGTGATATCCCTGTCTTCAGCAAAAGGAATGATACCGAATACCACGTCATACGGCTCAAGGGCCCGGGCAACACGGTTAATAAGCTCGATGCCTCCGACGGCAACGATAGTGGAGTAACGTTTGGCCACAGCCAATTGGACGAGGTCTTCTACGGTGCGTCCTGGAGTCGGATTGGTCATCTCTCCTGCGATCCCTAAGGATGACAGCATTTCCTTGATCTGAGCGGTACGCTCGTACTCCTTAGCCTCGAGGGGTGGCTCGAAGATATAGTAGTACATGTTATTCGATCTCTAGGCGTGGTTTTTTCTTATCGACCTTTTCTTCGCCGAGCTCAGCCGGGATATTCATCTGGGACTGTCCAACGAAGAGGGCTCCTGGCTTAATGGTGAGCTTATTAGTGGAGAGGTCTCCTTTGACGATGCTTTTTGGTTGCAGTTCGATGTGTTCTTCAGCGGTAATGGATCCATGTACCTGTCCGGAAACGTCAACTTGCTTGGCGGTAATCGGTCCGGAAATCTGAGCCGTCTCACCGATCACTACTAGACTTTGGGAAACGATATCACCGGTCACTTTTCCATGAACGTGGATGGGGCCGGTATTGTGGAGGGAGCCTTTCAATTCGACGTTTACGCCGACAATGGTATCAACTTGTTCTGCAGCCATAAGTGTCATTAGTTCGTAGTCCTTTTACTATAGCTGGTTTTTGTCATAAAGCTCAAGCAGCCCGAATCTTGACTCAATGCTAACTGCTGCTACTATTACACTGCTTTTTGTCACTAAAGAGCGAACATTGATTTGGAGGTTGGAACATGGTTGTTGACTACAAGCCGTACAAGGACCGTACGCATGATACTCAGTATCGTGATGCCCTGATACGAATTTTGCAAGAGGGTATCCGAGGCCCCTCTACCCAAGGAACGGATACGCTCACGTTGTTCGGGGGTCTTTCTATGGCCTTTGATTTTGAAAACGGCTTTCCGCTCATAACGGAAAGAAGTATCATGGGTTTCTGGAAACAGTCTCTGGGCGAAATGTGCTGTTTCATTAACGGTGGCGTGACCCTGGAAGAGCTCCATGACTACGGGTGCACATTCTGGGACAAATTTGCAACAGAAAAAAAATGCGCCAAAAGAAAGTTACCGCCCGGCCATTTGGGAGAGCATTCTTATGGCGGCGCTTTTGCAAATTTCCCAACTGAAGACGGAAAAGGCTTTAATCAGTTCAAGCACATAGTTGAGCAAATTAAAGAGCTTCCTGACCTTCGTACCCATTATGTCTCGCCTTGGTATCCGCCGGATATCGTTCGAGGCGAGGGAAAACAGCAAAAGCTGGTGGTTGCACCTTGTCATGGTTGGGTTCATGCACGAATCCTGAATGGCGGTCTTTACCTTCACATGATGCAGCGAAGCGCCGATTTTCCGGTGGGCGTTCCGAGCAATATGGCTCAGTACGCTGCCTTAACTCTGATGCTCGCTCATGTGACCGGGTACCCTGCTAAAAGGTTTACCCATACGTTCTCTGATGCCCATATTTACGTGGACCAGATTCCCCAGGTTGAGGAAATGATCGCACGGGAACCGAAGCGCTTTCCGACGGTCACTCTGAAAACAGAGGGGATTGAATCGCTCTTTGACTTTCGTAAGGAGCATTTCGAGCTTGATGATTATGATCCCCATCCTTCGATTCGGGAAATTCCGGTGGCAATATGAGCTTTTCAATCATCGCGGCGGCTTCATTAAACAGGGTTATTGGTAGCAAAGGAGACTTGCCGTGGCATTTAAGATCGGACTTGCGGAGATTTTCACTATTGACCAAGGGTCATACTGTAATCATGGGACGAGTCACGCATGAGTCCATCTTGAATCGTCTTCGTAATCCTCTCCCTGAGCGCAACACCGTTGTGGTAACGCGACAAAAGGACTACGCGGCCCCTGGCTGCGTAGTCCTTCCTTCCTGGGAAGCTGTAAAGGAGCAGTTTCAATCCGAAGAAGAGGTGTTTGTCCTTGGCGGAGAACAGATCTATAAGGCTGCAATCTCCGATTGTTCACGGATATACCTTACCACCGTAAAAACTGAGTGCGAGGGGGATGCTTTTTTCCCTCTTCATGAAGACTTTGGGAGGTGGAAGGTCGTTGAAACTCAGGAATGTCTAAAGTCGGAGCATGATGATTATCCTTCTTCCTTTCAGATTCTTGAAAAAGAGGGTAGGCCCAACCTGGTGATTGGCAATACCAGAAACCCTGAACAAGCAGAGTATTATCGTCGCCTAAGGGATGACGGAGTCGTCTGTGCGTTTTGCAAGCCAGACATTTATAAGTACGGTATTAGGCCAATCCAGAAGGATGGAAAGCATTGGCTGGTTATGGAGAATATGGCTCCGTATGAGAATACCAAGGTCCACCTTCTCGTCATTTCCAAAGATCATGCTGAGACATTAGCGGATCTTGATCCTCAGGCTGGCGTCGAGTTGCTGACTTTTCTTCAGGAGCTTGAGGTTGAGCACAAAGTTTTGAGCGGAGGTATAGCATGGCGCTTTGGTGACCCGGCCCATAATGGAGGTTCGGTAAACCACCTTCACATTCATTTCATAGTCCCTGATAAGGAGGCTGTAGAATACAAACCTGTCCGATTCAAAATCGGATAATACGAGAAAATCCCGTCACGGTACCGTGACGGGATTTTTTAATGAAATGCGGATAATTTTGATTCCAGCTGAGTGCAAGATGCGCTCGCCTTCTAATACTGAGTATCCGCTGCTGTAAAAACAGCGCTTAATGCCTGAGGCTGCCATGTGCAGGGCACATGGGGGGCAAGGAAAGGTAGTGACGTACATGTCACATCCTGAGAGAGGGGTTCCAAGCTTGGCGGCTCGTGCGATCAATCGCGCCTCTGCATGATGTGACGTGGACGCTTCGATGTTTACTCCTTTTTTGAAGTTGGTTCTCGGGTCTCCTTCGGCGAATAGGTGGTAATGGGTTGGCTCATGGCTGGCGGCCTCAACCATATCCCCTAGACTGTCCTTCAGGAAGGTTCCATTTCGAACAGCTCCGGCAGCAACCTGAATATACTGATTCGGACTTTTTTCTTTTGCTAAAAAAAGTTGTCTCATAATATCTGAATCAATCTCATTGACTGAGACTATTTCATCAGGTCGGACCGTTTGCCCTTGTACGGAATTATCCTTGTCCCATCTAAGAAAGTACTTTTCAAAGAGTACTTCTTTGGTGGGAAAATGCTTGGCGGCCAACTCTTTGCTCACATCTTCGTCCGGCATTACGATGGGCGTTTCTGTTAGCAAGACTTGGGAAAGTGCTTTGTAATCTAAAATCTGAATGTCTTTGCAGTAGCCGCATGCGTGCAAGGCTTTCTGCATTGTTTCAGGATTAAGACCCCGAATGTCCTTTCGAAAAAGGTAGTTGAATTCCTTTTCCAGAATGTCACTGCCAATTAAATACAAGGTGCTGTTAGGGTATGAGCCTAAAAACTGTTCATACCCCGAATGAAGCACGGGAACGTAGGCGATGAGAAGGGGCTCATTTCTCATTCTTTCTTCTCTCCATTGGCGATATCTTGAAGGACATCGCCAAATAGTCCAGGCAGCTTCTCGCTTACTTTTTCCGCCAAAAGCTTGGCACCTCCAGTATGCAGTTTTCTAATTTGCGCACTCGTTGAGGTTGTTGCCATTGGCTCCAGCCTTACGACTTCCCCACAAAATTCCTTGAGTTTTTCAAGATCGTCGGGCTTATAGGTGGCCTGTGTGGCGATAAGTATCTCAGGCTTTATGGCCTTTATGAGCGACCATCTAGGGGCATTGTGCGGCTTGATGGTTACGATGTGAACGCAGCGAAGTAGCGTCAGCATTCTTATCCGATCCATTTCTGGGACGATAGGGCGGTTATCTCCTTTTCTTGCCCTAACTTTTTCGTCAGAATCTACGCCAACTACCAGGATGTCACCGTGCTGGCGTGCTTTTTCCAGATAAAGACCATGTCCCATATGGAACATATCAAAAGTTCCTTGGGTGAGAACTATTCTGTTGTAGCCAATAGCCCGTATGTGGGCAATGGTTTCAGCTAGCGTATCATGGTCTTCAATGTAGCGCTGCTCGTAATTAGAGCCTGTTCCAAGGATGCCGGTTTCCGTCATCATGGGATCTCTCTCCTTCAAATTGGAAATGTGCTTAAGAAAGCATATTCATCCTAGCAAGATGCTTGCTTCAGTCAAGCATGGGGCAAGGCCTTTGATAGTGTGGTAGCCATTTTTATTTTACCTTAGTGTTTTAGGGCGCCCCTAAGTCCTTGCACAAACCAGATATTTCTGTTAGACTTCAGGTCAATTTGGGGTTTGTAACGGCTAATTTTTTTGTACAAAACATGGATAATATCGTTATCACAGGCGCGCGCGAGCATAACTTGAAAAACGTTTCGCTCAGTATTCCTCGCAACAAGCTCGTCGTCATTACCGGACTTTCAGGTTCCGGAAAATCATCTTTGGCATTTGACACCCTCTACGCCGAAGGTCAACGACGCTATGTTGAGTCTCTTTCCGCCTATGCCCGCCAGTTCCTTGGCATGATGGAAAAACCGGACGTCGATTATATCGAAGGTCTCTCTCCGGCCATTTCTATCGACCAAAAGTCTGCTAGCCGCAATCCCCGTTCTACCGTAGGAACTGTTACCGAAGTGTATGACTACATGCGCTTGCTCTTTGCCCGTGTCGGAACCGTTCACTGTCATATTTGTGGCGAGCCGGTCAGCAAGCTTTCAGCCACCCAGATGGTTGACCGTATCATCGAAGAGTTTTTAGATACCAAAGTACTCTTGCTTTCACCAATGGTCGTAGACCGTAAAGGTGAACACAAACAAATTTTCCAACAGATTGCCAAGGCCGGCTACACCCGTGTTCGGGTAGACGGAAACATGATGGATCTTGAAGAGGCTGCTGCCCTTGATCTGGATAAGCAGAAGAAGCACTCCATCGACGTTGTGGTGGACCGTCTTTCCATCTCAGGTGCCCGTCTGGGTGCCAGTGAGCGCAATACTCAAATCGAAAAAGACAGCCAACGTGTCCGTGTGCTTGATTCCGTTGAAAAGGCTATTGCCTTGTCAGACGGCAAGCTTTTGGTGGCTGAGCATGAAGGCGAGCGAGAGGTTTACTATTCTGAAGATTATTACTGTTTTAATGACCAGATTTCTTTGCCGGAAATCGAACCTCGTGCCTTTTCGTTCAACAATCCTCATGGTGCTTGTCCTACCTGCCAAGGTCTTGGACGTTTGCAGCAGATCGATGCCGGCCTGGTAGTTCCTAACGAGCGCCTAACCATTGCCGAAGGCGCTATCCGTCCCTGGAGCCGCTCAACCAGTTTTGATAGCTGGTATCTGCGTATCATGGAGGAGGTTGCCAAGCAGAAGAAAATCAATATGAACAAGGCTTGGGAAGAGCTTCCCGAAGCCGATAAGCAGACTGTACTCTACGGAACTGGTGACACTAAGTATACGGTTGGTGGCTATACCACCACTTATGAAGGCGTTATCCCAAATCTTGCTCGCCGTCACAAAGAGACTGAGTCTGACTATGTCCGCAGCGAGATTGAAAAATACATGGTAGAAGAAACTTGCGGTACCTGTAAGGGCGGTCGTCTTCGTCAAGAAGTGCTTGGGGTAAAGATTTCTGGAAAAAACATCGTTGAGGTGAACCAGATGACCATTCAGTCCGGCTTGGCATTTTTCCAAGAACTGGAGAATGGCGGCGAACTGACTGACAATGAAAAAATAATTGCCCGACAAATCTTCAAAGAGATTTGCTCCCGTCTTAGCTTCTTGCTGGACGTTGGTCTTGCTTACCTGACCATGGACCGCAGCGCCAACACCTTGGCCGGTGGTGAGGCCCAGCGTATTCGTTTGGCTACCCAGATCGGTTCCGGGCTTACCGGCGTGCTGTACATCTTGGATGAGCCTTCTATCGGTCTGCACCAGCGCGACAACACTCGTCTGCTTGAGACCCTAAAAATGCTTCGTGACCTCGGCAACACCGTTCTGGTGGTTGAGCATGACGAAGAGACCATGATGGAAGCCGACTATCTTATCGATATGGGTCCTGGAGCTGGCAAGCACGGCGGAGAAGTGGTTTCCAAAGGAACTCCTAAGGAAGTGGCGGCTGATCCAAAATCAGTGACTGGCCAATATCTGAGCGGCACCAAATCCATTGCCATGCCAAAAAAGCGCCGCAAGAGTGACGGACGCTACATCGAAGTAGTTGGTGCGACTGAAAACAATCTCCAAAACGTCAACGTCAAAGTGCCTCTCGGAATGTTCGTAGTTGTTACCGGCGTCTCCGGTTCCGGAAAGTCTACTGTCGTAAATGACATCTTGGCCAAATCTCTGAATCAAACCTTCTTCCGAGCCAAAGATATGCCAGGAAAGCATAAGGAAATCCGTGGTGTCGACCACCTGAACAAGGTTATCGATATCGACCAGAGCCCGATCGGACGCACTCCACGTTCTAATCCTGCTACCTACACCGGAATGTTTACGGTTATTCGTGATCTTTTTGCGGCAACTCCGGAAGCCCGAGCTCGTGGATACAAGCAAGGACGTTTTTCATTCAATATGAAGGGTGGACGTTGCGAGACCTGTTCTGGTGACGGGATGATCAAGATCGAGATGAACTTCCTTCCTGACGTTTATGTTACCTGTGACGAATGCAAGGGGAAGCGCTACAACCGTGAAACCTTGGAAATCCTTTACAAGACCAAGAACATTTCCGAGGTGCTTGATATGACCGTTGAAGAAGCGCTTGAGTTCTTTGCGGCTATTCCAGCCATCTCAGCCAAGCTCCAAGTTCTCAACGACGTAGGCCTTGGATACATGCACATCGGTCAATCGGCCACTACTTTGTCAGGAGGTGAAGCCCAGCGTATCAAGCTGGCTTCTGAGCTGTCTCGTCGAGCTACCGGAAAGACCCTCTACATTTTGGATGAGCCGACGACAGGACTGCATTTTGAAGACGTCAGTCGTCTTCTCGTAGTTCTTCAGGCCTTGGTGGACAAGGGAAATTCAATCCTGATCATCGAGCACAATCTTGACGTTATCAAATGCGCTGACTGGTTGGTTGATATGGGTCCAGAAGGTGGATCCGGAGGAGGACTTGTTGTCGCCGAAGGAACTCCGGAAGAAGTGGCTAAGGTGAAAGCCAGTCACACCGGAAGGTATCTGATCCCGCTTCTGAAAAAGAAATAGACAGCTGAAACCGCATTCCCAAGGAGTGCGGTTTTGTTTTGTGCTATCTTGGATTCATGACTACAATTTTAAAGCCCGGAACCTACCGGCATTACAAAGGAAACCTTTTTAAGCTTATTTGCCAGGCTCGTGAGGAAGAAGGAGCGGTGGAAGTGGTGGTGTACCAAGCACTTTATGACACTGAAGACTTTGGCAGCCAGCCAATTTGGGTGAGACCTCTGGCAAGCTTTCTTGAAAGCGTAGAAGTAGGTGGTGCCTTAGTACCTCGGTTTACGCATATCGATGAGTAAGGTAGGAATTGATGAAGTAGGGCGTGGCGCATTGGCTGGCCCTTTGGTTGTCGGGGCGGTTTGTATCCGAGGCAACCCAGATGAGTTGGTGGCCGAACTCCTCCTTTCTTGCAAGCTTAAAGTTCTCAAGGACTCCAAGAAGCTAAGCGCGCTGCAGCGAGAGCGGGTAGCTGAGTTCGTAACAGGCAGGGTGGTCTGGGGAATCGGTGAGGCTACGCCTGCTGAGATCGATAGTCATGGCCTGACTGAAGCCGTAAGGCTCGCAAGTGGCAGGGCTTTAGCGATGGTTGCCAGTAAGGGGTGTGTTCCAAGCAATGTATTGGCTGACGCCGGTCTTGTCCATCCTCTTGATCTGCCTACCGAGCATATTGTAAAAGGCGATGAAAAAATTTTGGAGATTACTCTGGCCTCGATCGTTGCCAAAGTGTGGCGGGACAAGTATATGACCGCTATGGAAGATCGTCTTCCTGGGTATGGATTTGCCAAGCATGTGGGCTATGGAACTTCTTTTCATTACGCTGCCATTGCCGAGCATGGAATAACGCCCGAACACCGCCGCTTATTCTTGAAAAAGGTCCTGGTTTCTTGATAGAATCAAATGGCGCGCTCAAACTGATGAGCCAGAAGCGCCCGTAAACGTGGGGATGAAACTATGATCGTGAGGGATAATTCCACGGTTTGATCCACAGAGCTTACGGCATTTCGGCCCACATCTAAAAGGTGTCGGCTTACCATGATTAGCGAGCGCCTGTACAGCGTTTGCGAGAAAAGACCGGCCAATAACCGGTCTTTTTTTGTTGACAAAATTGACAAAAATTGGTAGAATGGGGCGTCGTTGAACTTTGGAGGTATATGGTGTTATGAGAAGGAAAAGAATGCTAGTGGTTACGTGTGCGGCCATTGTGATTGCGGTAAGCGTGTTTGCTGCAGGGCCTGTCCAAGCTCAAGATTCTCGCAAAGCTGCGGAAATTATACTGCGGATTGGGGACAAGAACGTTTCTCAGATAGAAGCAAAAGCCCTGGTAGTGAGTGCAATGGAATCCCATGAAATTCGACCTGAGTTTCAAGCCGCAATTATCGATGCTCTGGTGGTTGCCCGGAAAGAGATGGCTATTCCCACGCTCTACGAGATCGGGAAGAAGCAGGGTTTTCTTACGGACTACTTTATTCACATGGCAGCGGATCCACGAATACCAGATCCAAAGTTTAGGGAGTACTTTATTCTCGTTAGACAGAACCGAAATGTTGTGAGGAACGAGGCCATACTGAGACTCTTGAACTATGTAGCAAGATCGTGGCGGCCTCTTCTCGAGCAATTGCCATTTGTCAGGGATGCTGAGCAATTAACTCAGCCCGATCCTGAGCTCAGCCAGCCCTCGAGACCGTTGCCCATCGCAAGGCCCGTGGTTCCAGCTGCGCTAGCAGAGCTGACGCAAGAAGCGTCAAGAGCCATAACCTCAACTCCTTCCAGTAGTCGAACGGCTGACGGCTACTAATCTATCTCCTGTCCTTGGCTTCTCCAAGGCTTATCCAAGAAGTCCCTCCCCGGAGGGGCTTCTTTTTTTATTACGAATGGAAGAGATAAAGGAAATCTGGTATGCTAACCCTGTTCAAAACCGTCCAAGACCAGTGCTTCCGCAAGGGAGAGGAAAGTCCGGGCAGGCAACAGCAACGGTAGTCAGGAAATCTGACCGGGTGCGAGCCCCGAGAAAGTCGCAACAGAAACTATACCGCCGATGGCTCGCATTGTAAACGCAAGTTTGCACATGGTAAGTGAAAGATGCCCCGCATCTTTCACAGAGATCAGGCAAGGGCGAACCCGTGTGGTAAGAGCGCACGTCGTACGGCAGTGATGCCTACGGGAGTAAACCTTACCGGCCTGCAAGGTGGGTTGGGCTGGGAGTCTCAACTCAGCTGGAGGAGGCAACCAGATCCCACCGCTTAGATAGATACTGGTCGTTGCGCTTGGCGTGAGCCGACGCAATACAGAACCCGGCTTATCAGGTCGGTTTTGAACGAATCAAAGAGGCCGCATGAGCGGTTTTTTTGATGGCAAAAAGTTGGCTGCATCGCAGCCAGGTGCAGTTCGACGAGAGAAATGAAGGCAATGGATTGGGTTCATTTCTTGAGTTCGAATTGTATGATGCACGATAGTGCGCTTTTTGGTTTAAATGGAATAGATACGCTCTGAGGCCGGGTTTGTGAGTGACGGGCCACCTAACGCAAAGCATTGGCCGGTTTTAACAGTGAGGCGCTGTTCAGGTTGACTGGAAAAGACTCTGAGTATCTGGTAAAGTAAATTCGTAATTCAGTATTGGGGATTCGCCAAGTGGTAAGGCACCGGGTTTTGGTCCCGGCATTCGGGGGTTCGAGTCCCTCATCCCCAGCCAAAAATAGGCAATCATGACTTAGACTTCATGATTGCCTATTTTTGTACGCTCGAAGAGCGGACCAGAAACCCCGAATGCTGGGAGCATGTTGATGTACCACCAGAAGAATCTGATCTGCAAGCCAGCCCCGTTTGTCCGGGGGCGAACTATAAACGAGTCCTGGTCTGCGAAGCCGATAGCTCGAATTC
>JAJFBK010000084.1 GCA_020696955.1 Patescibacteria group bacterium
GATTTTGAATCTGGCCGACTTGTCGAATTCTGGAACAATGTCTTCATGCAGTACCACAAAGACGAGAACGGTAGCTTTCAAAAACTTTCTAATAACAATGTCGATACCGGTGCCGGGTTTGAGCGGGTCGTAATGATAGTGCAGGGGGTTTCGACTGTCTTTGACACTGATCTGTTTCAGCCTTTGATTGCCGAACTGAGCGATGCTCTTGGGGTTACCGAAGACCGGCCTCTTAAAATAATGGCCGACCACCTTCGAGCCGCCGCCATGCTTATTCAGGATGGTGTCAGGCCAAGCAACAAGGATCAAGGCTATATATTGCGAAGGCTGCTGAGACGGGCGCTCCTTCACAGTCAGTCAGAGGAGGTGCAATGGATCGACGGGGCCGTTGACGTGATAGTTGAAGGATATGTGCATGCCTATCCCGAACTTGAAGGCCAGGCATCGGAAATAAAATCCGTAATCAGGGAAGAAGCTGCTAAGTTTCAGCGCACCCTCGCCAAAGGAAAGAAGGAAATCGTCAAGCTCGACCAGCTAACGGCTAAAGCTGCTTTTGACCTCTATCAAAGCTATGGATTTCCGTTCGAGCTCAGCAAGGAATTTGCGGCTTCCCAGGGAATCAAAATTGAGGACGCTGATTTTGAAACCGAATTTGAAAAACACAAGAACCTCTCTAGGACGGCTTCTGCCGGTCAATTTTCCAGCGGTTTGGCCGATCACTCCGAGATGACGGTCAAGTACCATACCGCCACCCATTTGCTCCACCAGGCACTTCGTACGGTATTGGGTGAGAGCGTGCAACAGCGGGGGAGCAACATTACGCCTGAACGACTTCGGTTTGACTTTGCTCATCCTGAAAAACTCTCTCCCGAAGAGATTAACCAAGTGGAAAACTTGGTTAATGAACAGATCGCTCGTTCGCTTCCTGTTTCAACTGAAACCATGTCTCCGGATAGCGCCCATGCAGAAGGGGCTCTTGGCTTCTTCGGACACAAGTACGGCGATACTGTCTCGGTCTATACGATTGGAGATTTCAGCAAGGAAATTTGTACCGGTCCTCATGTTGGCAACACTTCCGAGCTCGGCCACTTCAAGATAGCCAAAGAGGAGGCAGTCAGCGCCGGGGTGCGACGCGTAAAGGCTATTCTTGAGTAGGCAGTAGCCTGACATTTTGAGAAAATTTTCATTTTTCGGCTTTCTAAGCCAATTTTAAAGTCATTGACATATAAAAGGGTTTTTTCTATACTTACAACGATAAAAAGTACTAGTCGTCCTGCACGAGGGTCGCTGCAAAGGTACTTTTCATTTTTTTACCCTAAAACGTACCAGTTAAGGTTGGGGGTTCACTAAATAACAACACATGAAAGACATATTTTTAACAAAAGAGGGTATCCAGAAGTTGCAGAACGAGTTGAAGAATCTTATTGAAGTTGACCGAAAGGACATCATTAAGAAAATCAAAGAAACTCGTGAGTACGGCGACCTTTCTGAAAATGCCGAATACGATGCGGCCCGCACCCAGCAGTCCATGATCGAAGGACGTATTGAAGAGCTGGAAGCCTTGCTTCGTAAGGCTCGGGTTATCGAGAAGAAGAGCGGAGCCGGAAAAGTTGGCATGGGTGACAAGGTTGAAGTAGAGATCGACGGTGACAAGATGAATTTTTCTCTTGTCGGATCTGCCGAGTCCGATCCTGCAGAGGGACTGATCTCCATTGAGTCTCCTCTTGGGCAAGCCCTTCTTGGTTCCAAAGTCAGTGATACCGTGAAGGTTTCCATTCCTGACGGAGGCACTGTTGATTACAAAATTATTGCCATCAATTAAATTCGAGATCTATGTACCAGTTTGCTGACCTTGACCCGTTTGCAGCACGCCGGGCCAAACTGCAGGCCTGGTACGATCTTGGTATAGATCCTTATCCTGCCCAAGTTCCTGCCCATGACCAGGTGGCGGTTGTCCGTGAAAATGGAAGCCACTTGATCGATGTTGCTGGAAGGGCCGAGTCCGGATCAAGCGTAGCCGGAAGAGTGCTCGCCTTGCGAAAACAGGGGGCGCTCTTTTTTGCTGATCTCCAAGATGAAACTGGAAAAATCCAGCTCATGTTCCGGCAGGACATTTTACCTGCCGAGTGGTTTGAGAGGCTTGAGTTGGTGGATCTCGGAGATTTTCTCTGGGTACACGGTCCATTGTTTGTTACGAAAAGGGGTGAGTTGACTGTCGAGGTACAAGAGTGGAAGTTGCTTACCAAAGCCCTTCGGCCCCTTCCTGATCTCTGGAAAGGCTTGCAAGACATCGAGCAGCGACAGCGTCAACGGTATGCAGAACTTATCGTAAATCCGCAAGCCAAAGAGCGGTTCGTAAAAAGAAGTCGCTTCATAGCCTCGATCCGTCAGTTCCTGCACGGCAAAGGATTCATAGAGGTGGAAACTCCTATTTTGGAGCATACTCCAGGTGGTGCTGATGCCAATCCTTTCGTTACTCATCACGACGCCCTGGATACTGAGTTCTTCTTGCGTATCTCTCCCGAGCTCCATCTGAAGCGCCTTACGGTTGGTGGCTTTGACCGCATTTTCGAGATCGGTCGTCTTTTCCGAAATGAAGGAGTAAGTCCCCAGCATTTGCAGGAGTTTACCAACATGGAGTTTTACTGGGCCTATGCCTCGTACCGTGAGCTCACTGAGATGGTAGAGGAAATGTACAAGTTCATCATTCAGGAAACATTTGGCACCCTGCAGATACAGCGAGGGGAGAACGTGCTTAATTTTGAAGGTTCTTGGCCTCGAACCACCTATCAGGACCTGCTTCAGCAGTATGCCGGTATCGATATCCTTACTATTTCTGACGAAGATCTGGTTGAAACCATTAAAAAATACAGGGTTGACGCCGACATTTCTTTCGGTCGTGGCCGTTTGATGGACCAGCTTTACAAGAAAACCGTACGCCCTCACCTTATTCAGCCACAATTCATCACCGACGTTCCGGTCGAGTTCTCTCCGTTGGCCAAAAGAAAAGCTGAAGACCCCAGGGTTACAGAGCGCATCATGGTTCTTTGTGACGGAGCCGAGATTGGCAATGGATTTAGTGAGTTGAATGATCCTATCGACCAGCGTTCCAGGTTTGAATCCCAAGAGAAGCTGCGTTTGGCAGGTGATCCTGAGGCCCAGCGCATGGATCACGACTTCTTACGTGCCCTTGAGTATGGCATGCCACCTACCGCCGGTTTTGGCCTAGGAATTGACCGGCTGCTTCCCATCCTTATGGACCTTGATTCGGTACGTGAGGTGGTTTTTTTCCCAACCATGCGTCCTGAGAATCCTAACGAATAATATTCTGTCATGATCGATATAAAAATCCTCCGAGAAAATCCTGACCGGGTACGTGCCGCAATCTCTAAAAAGCACGGAGACCTTTCTTTGGTGGATCGCCTCATTACTATTGACGCTGATCGCCGA
>JAJFBK010000085.1 GCA_020696955.1 Patescibacteria group bacterium
AGACGAGCGCTACAAGCATCTTATCGGGACTACGTTTACTGCCATGACCATCGCTGGCGAGCATGAGTTTACGGTTATCGGCGACGATGCCATCAAGCCAGAGTTCGGTACCGGAGCCATGACCATGACTCCTGCGCATGATCCTATCGACTTCGAAATCGCTCAAAAACATGGAATCGAGATCGTGCCGGTTATCGGCAGGGATGGAAAAATGCTTCCTATTGCCGGGGAATTCGCCGGCATGAAAGCCGCCGAAGCCCGCAAGGCCGTTGCCGCTAAAATGATGGAGCTGGGTATGATCGAAAAAGTCGATGAAAGCTACGTCCATAGCGTCGGTCTTTGCTATAAGTCAAAACAGCCTATCGAACCGATGGTGATGCCACAATGGTACGTAAAGGTTCGTCCTCTGGCTGAAGCCGCCATCAAGGCTATCAACGCTGGAGAGGTTACGTATTACCCTGAAAACTTCAAAAAAGTTCAGATTGATTGGCTGGAAAACCTGCGTGACTGGAATATCTCCCGTCAAATCTGGTGGGGAATTCCTATCAAGGATGCCATGCCCGAAAATCCGGAAGTCGCCAATGATCCTGATACCTTTGACACCTGGTTTTCTTCAGGACAATGGCCATATGTTGTTATGAAATCCATGCAAGGGGAGAGGGATTACTTCGAAGAGTTCTACCCGACCAGCGTCATGGAAACCGGACGAGATCTTATTTTTCTCTGGATCACCCGCATGCTGATGCTCGGTCTTTATACGACAGGAAAAGTTCCGTTCAAGCACGTGTACCTCCACGGCATGGTAAACGATGCCAAGGGAAAGAAGATGAGCAAGTCAAAAAACAACGGAGTAAGTCCGGTTGAGTTTATCGCCAAATATGGCGCCGATGCCGTTCGTTTCGGGCTGATCGTCGGAAGTTCAGCCGGTCAGGATATGCCGCTTCCAGAAGAAAAGGTGAAGGGCGGCCGTAATTTCGCCAATAAGGTCTGGAACATTTCACGTTTCATCCTTATGCAGCTTGGTGAGCGAAAACCAAGTCAGCTTCCTGAGCTAAAAGCCGTTACTGATGCTGACAAGGCGATTCTAGAAGGCCTGGCCGCTACCACCAAGGAAGTCACTGAGCATCTTGAGAAATTCCGTTTTGCCCAAGGGATCCAGGTGGTTCAGGATTTTGTCTGGCACAATTTGGCTGACTCATATGTTGAGACTGCCAAAAAGCAAATCGATGAGACCGGAAAAGTTACCGATGAAACCTGTGCGGTTTTGTACCACGTTCTTACTGACTCGTTACGCCTGCTTCATCCGTTCATGCCGTTCGTTACTGAAGCCATTTACCAGAACCTTCCGGAAACCGAAGGCATGCTGATAACTAGCCCCTGGCCTTCTGCCTAGTTCATGATTTCTCGCACCCGAGCTTTCCTTATCGTACTTGTGGGCCTTCTTCTTGGTGTATTGCTCATCCTGGAAATTTCCATTCCCTTTCGTCAGAAGATAGCTGAGCGTCATGTGGAGCGAGGAGACGTGTATTTGGTGGCTCAAGACTTTGACCAGGCTGCCCTCGAATACAGACAGGCCCTTTCTTATGATAGTTCCAATCAGTCCGCTATCCAAAGAGTTAGTCTTGCCCAAAAAGGGGAGACCGACATTGCCGTCTTGAAAGACTTTTATGAGGAGCACTTTGTGACAGCCGTTCTTTCCAATCTGACGATTGCCCAGAAAGAATATGAAAAGCCAAAGGAATCTCTAGAGGCCGGGCTCACATTTTATGAAAAAGGTGAGTATGTGTACGCACGCTACCCGTTGGAGAGGGCAGTGAGGTTGGATCCTGAGTATCCTGAAGCCTGGCACTATTTGGGGCTCACCTACCAAGAGCTTTCCAAAGAAGATTCTTCCTATTCGCAGAAGGCGGCAGAGGCTTTGGAAAAGCGGGACCAGCTCACTCCTCGATACCTGAAAGACTAGCTGTTTACCGCTTCAGGACAAAGCCTGTATAATAATCTCAGAACTATCTCGTAGCCACTACCAGAACTATGTTTGATCCAAAAATTGCTATCAGCGGTGCGGCTGCGGGAGTTGCGAGCGGCGAGGGGGAGGAGCTCGGATTTATGATTGGTCGAGAAGTGGCCACTCAGGGCGGAATCGTAGTGACTGGGGCCACGAGCGGCGTGCCTTACGCAGCCGCAAAAGGAGCGAAGTCAGTGAATGGCCAGGTCATCGGATTCTCACCGGCTCACTCGTTGCTTGAACATCGAAACAAGTACCGACTTCCGGTTGATTTTCACGACATCATGTTTTTTACCGGTTACGATTATGCCGGACGAGACGTATTACTAGTAGACATGGCGGATGCCATGATCTCCGTCAGTGGAAGAATCGGTTCCCTTCATGAATTTACCTCTGCATTTGAACGACACAAAGTAATTGGATTACTGCTTCACAGTGGCGGACTTTCGGACATGATCCCGGAGATCTTGCACAAAGCCAAACGTGGCAATGGGCGAGTGGTGATGCATGCCGATCCAAAAGAATTAGTATCTATGGTTATGGAATCCCTGAAAACGCTTGGTCATGTCTAGAAAGTTCCTTCTCTTTGCGGCATTGCTCGCTCTTTTTCTTGTCGTCCTCGTGGGCGGCAGTCTTAGCGGCGTGGCCTACGCTTACCGTGATACCTTTTACCCTGGCGTAAAAGTAGCAGGCATTGATCTCTCTGGAAAAACCGAGGCAGAAGGAAAGGCTTTGGTCTCAGAGCGGGTAAAGCAATACGTTGAACATCCTATCAAGATCGTCATTCCTGACATCTCAAAGCCTCTGGCAGATAGTCCGAATCAGTATGAGATGGAGGAGCTTTCTACGACAGCCGGAAGTCTGGGACTAAAATTTGCAGGAGACGAAGCCGTAGCTTCAGCCTGGAGCCTTGGCCATGGCCGGAATCTGATTCAGTGGGTGCAAGGCGTGGTGCCAGCTCTTTTTGAGGGGAGCAAACGCTCGGTTGCTTATTCCGTAGACAGCAACGCCATTAATACCTATGTAAATGCCACCGTAGTTCCCAAAATTGGGGCACCGGTTCCGGCAAAAATCGTTATCAATGGAACCGAGGTTGGCGTGGAGCAGTCGAAACCAGGCTTTGAAGTAGACCAAGACCAGCTTCGCAAGATGTTGGCCAAAGCCCTGGACTCGGCAGCTGACAAGGATCCTTCTTACTTGCAAGCTCCCGTTACCATTACCGAGTCTTCGGTTACAAAGAAATCGCTCCAGCCAGTTGCCGACAAATGGAATTCCTTGGGAGACGTTAAGATCAGTCTTACCATGGACGGCTCAACTATCACTCCGAAGCGTGCTGACCTGCTGAAGTGGTTCTCTGCAGTTCAAAACGAACAAGGAGAGGTGAGTCTGGTGGCTGACAAGGACGCTATTGGCCAGTATCTTGCCAAGCA
>JAJFBK010000011.1 GCA_020696955.1 Patescibacteria group bacterium
TCCCGACGGACAAGGAGAAGCACTTTACAATGACTTGAACACGGCCGGCGTCAGCGTACTTTATGATGACCGAGATCGCAGCGCCGGGGAAAAATTTGCAGACGCAGACTTGCTTGGGGCGCCACATCGCCTCATCATCAGCAAGCGCTCACTTGCGGGCGGGGGAGTGGAATGGAAGCGAGGAGAAGAATCTTCAGTGGTGAGTTTTGAAGAAATTAAAAAAGAATTAACTAAAAAATAAGGTTTGGAAACAGTCAAGAAGCTCTTCCGTAAGCAAAACTATTGTTCTGCGGAAGGGCTTTTGTTATAGTCTCTCCAATGTTCGTCATTTTAAGGAGTGATGCGTCATGAAAGAGGTATTTGATCCCGAAGAAGACAGAAGCATCGTTTTTATCGCAGATGGAGTGACCGACCGACGGTATATCATGGAGATTGAGAACTTTGGCAGCTTCAAGAATCGTTGCCAGAATATTATGCAAAGCCTTTCAGCTGAGTATTGTCAGCTATTCAGCGCCATGTTGGAAGAGGCGGAAAGCTTTCTGTTAGAAGTTCAACTCATGCCTTACTATGAGCAATTGAAAAGGATACTCGACAAGTTTTTTGAAGCCCCGAAACTCTCGGCGGCATAAACGCATTCTCATCACAAAAAAGCCCGGAACGTATCCCGGGCTTTTACTTTTGTCCTGAACTGAAGATGCTTAAGCGGCGAGCTCTTCCTTCTCTTTCTTTGGGGCCTTTCGTTGCCTCGGCAGATTTCTTAAGAGCAGTGCTGAAATCACTCTTATGGTCTACCAAGTAGTAGGTGGCCAGAGAGTAGGTGACGATAAAGTAAATGCCCGGAATGATAAGGGCAATGAGACCTAGTCCGATAATAAGTCCCATTACGAGGCTCAAAACGATGTACTGGAGCAGGAGCTTTCCATCGTTTAGGGCGTAAGTCAGATCATTAAGTTCCGGCTGCTCTCCTCGGGCTGCCTTGATGGCGATGCGGGCCGTACCGATTCCGACAATCGAGCTTATGACAAATGACAATAGCATCAGAAGGCCAGCGGCGGCACTGAACTCACCATCTGGGGTATACGAGTTGACCGCGCCGGTAATCACGCCAGTAATCAGGGTGACTCCGAGGTAAAACCAAGGGTTTTCCTTGAATTTGTTCCATCCGAACGAAAAAGCTTCGGTACTGCTAAAGGTGGCGGTTGCCATATGCTGAAAAATTACTTACTTTGATTTATGCTATCTTATTACAAGAGAATCTACTATAGCTCTGCAATAAAAGTTACTTTTCTATGGAGATGACGCTCCGACAATACGCTGACGCACTGCCTCTCCAGCCAGGAGTCTACCTCTTTAAAGATCCAAAAGGGGAGGTATTGTATGTGGGCAAGGCAATTCGATTGAAAGATCGGGTAAGGAGTTATTTTGCCAAGGACATAGGAAGGGGGCCGGGAATTGAGCAGATGGTGCGTGAGGCGGTAACGATCGACCATGAACTGACTGGCTCAGAAATGGAGGCTTTGCTGCTTGAGGCCAGACTTATCCGCCAGTATAAACCGAAGTACAACATCAAGCTGAGGGATGACAAATCCTTCTCGCTTATCCGAATTGACCTGTCAGAAGCCTTTCCTCCCATTTATATAAGTCGGGAAAAGGACCTTGAAGAGATGCTGGCTAGAAAAAGGCGGGCTAGGGTAGGGTTGGACAAGGTGAGCCAAAAAATCGATAGCCAAGAGTTCTTTGGTCCTTACCTTTCTGCAAGCTCGGTAAAGATGGCCCTCAAGACTATTAGGAAAATTTGGCCTTTTCGTGACTGCACCGACAGTAAATACGCCACCTACGAGAAGTTAGGGCATGGCTGTCTTTTTGCGACCCTTGGACTTTGTGACGCTCCTTGCGCCGCCAAGATTACCCAAGAAGAGTATCGAAAAAACATTGATCAGATCCGGCTCTTCCTTCGAGGAGACCGGCAAAAGGTGCTGCAAATGGTGCAGACCCAAATGGAGGAGGCTTCCCTGGCCGAACGCTTTGAGCAGGCAGCCAAACTCCGGGACCGTTTACAAAGCTTGCTTCACATCCAAGATGTGGCTGATACCCGGCGTTTTCTGGGAAACCAGCAGCGCTCAGACCTGTACCAATACAATCCTGCGGAAGACGTCAGAGTGGAGTGTTATGACATTTCAAATATTTCAGGCGCATATGCCGTTGGCTCGCAAATCGTAGGGATCATCCGAAAGGGAAAAGTTGAGCCATTGGCAGGCGAAGACGTCAAAAAACGCTTTTATTTGGATAAATCCAGGTATCGGAAGTTTAGGATCAAAACAGTGGAAGGGGTCTCTGATACCGACATGTTGAAAGAGGTTCTGACCAGGCGCTTGAAGCGGGGAGTGGGGAAGGCGGTTGAGGATCACTGGAGCCTGCCCGACATCATGATCATGGATGGCGGAAAAGGCCAGTTAAGCGCTGCCTTGTCGGTGCGAAAAGTCTTGAATATGGAGGATGTGGTTTGCATGGGCTCAGTAGCTAAAGGTCCAACTCGAAAACGGGTTGATTTGCATGGAACTGAGTGGAAGTCCTGTACGCCTTTGGTGGAGGCCGAAGCTTGGAAAGTGGTAGCCGAACTGCTGCGTGAAGAGGCGCATCGATTTGCCATTACCTATTATCGAAGTGTCCATCGAAAAGGAATGCTTGGAAAAAAATAAAGGTATTGCACTCCCTGAAGGCGTATGGTATACATTGTTAACCAGTCACACAGGCTGGAAAGGGGTGCCTCATGACACAGGTAATCAATAGCGGCGAATCTGTAGCGCCAGCAACCGCAGAAGCAAAGACGAAAGATGCTTATAACTTCTATCCTGGAGATGAACGTACCGATGACGGTTCTCCCCAGGTTGATCCCGGAACGATCAACATTAGGCATCATACGTATGTTCCTCCTGAATGCATTCATCCCAATGCATCCGATGACTAATTAGTCATCAAATAACCAAAAGACAGCTCTTCCGAGCTGTCTTTTCTTTTGCCCCTTTTCCATCTGAAGTAGTATACTGATTACGTACTTATAATTACCCTCTCTTATGCGCACGCCTATTATCGCTGGCAACTGGAAAATGAATACGACCTTGGCCGATGCCCACTTGTTGGCTGGAGGCGTTCGCACTGAAGCCGAGCACCTCGAACACATTCAGATAGTTCTCTGTCCTCCTTCAATTTGGCTGACTGAGATCGCTCATCATTTCATAGCTCCTGGCCAGCTTCCTCATTTGAAGCTTGGAGCCCAGAACATGTACTTTGAGGAAAAAGGCGCCTTCACTGGTGAAATTTCTCCCCTTATGGTCAAGGAAGTTGCAGAATACGTCATTCTGGGCCACTCAGAACGAACCCATGTCTTCCATGAAAAGCCAGAAGAGATAAATCATAAGGTTCGGGCAGCGTTGGATCATGGAATTACCCCCATCATCTGTCTTGGTGAGGATAAACAGGATTCTGAGTCGAAGCGACATTTGGTTCACACTTTGAACTTTCTGATTCGGGACCTTTCTCATGAAGAGCTGGAGAATGTCGTAATAGCCTACGAACCAGTTTGGGCGATTGGGAGCGGCACTCCTGCTACTCCAGAATATGCCCAGGAAATCATTTCTCACTTGCGTGAGCGGTTGACCGAGAAGACTCGCATTTTATATGGAGGAAGTGCCTCAGCCGAGAACGCAGAAAGCTTTTTGACTCAGCCTGACATTGACGGTTTGTTAATCGGAGGCGTTAGCTTGAAGTTGAAAGATTTCGTGACTGTTGCCCAGACAGCTGACAAGTTGGCCAGAAATTCGTAATTATTTGCCATGAAAACCTTAAAAGATTTTGACCTCAAGGGGAAGAAAGTTCTGTACCGACCTGACTACAACGTGCCTTTGAAAGATGGGCAGATCCAGGATCCCTTTCGGATTGAAGCTACCTATCCGACCCTAGATTACTTGATAGACAGCGGAGCGAAAATTATCATTGCTACCCACTTGGGCCGTCCGGATGGCAAGAAAGTGAAGGAACTGGAGACTAGGGTCGTTGCTGAATATTTGGCTGAACATTATCTTGATTCCACTGTTCGTCTGGCCCATGAAATCAAGGCTCCTGAGGTGGATGCTGCTTTAGAGGAGATGGAAGAAGGCGACATTTTGATTCTTCCTAATCTGCGATTTTCCCAAGAAGAAGAGGGGAATGGCCAAAAGTTTGCCGAAGAGCTGGCAAGTCTCGCTGAAATTTACGTCAATGACGCCTTTGCTTGCGACCACCGAGCCCATGCTTCAATTGTCGGTGTCCCGGCCATCCTGCCTGGCGCTCCTGGGTTCTTACTTGAAAACGAGCTTGAGCACCTTGGCTCTCTTATAAAAAACCCTGAAAGTCCTTTTGTGGTAATCATGGGAGGGGCCAAAGTAAGTGACAAAATCGAGGTTATCAAGACCTTGGCAGCCAAGGCCGATACTATCTTGATTGGTGGCGCCATGGCCAATACCTTTTTACTGGCTAAGGGTGAGGACATTGGAAAGTCCAAGGCAGAAGCTGACAAGGTGGACGTAGCCAAGGCGCTTATGGAAGAATTTGGCGACAAGTTGGTGATTGCTCCTGATTATGTCAAAGATGTCGATACCGCTGATTTCCGCTACTTGGACATCGGAGAAGAAAGCGTTGAATTATTCAAAAAGTATCTGAGCAAGGCTAAGACGATTTTCTGGAACGGGAGTTTGGGATACACCGAAGAAGAAGCGTATGCCAAGGCCAGCCAGGCAATTGCCGAGTACGTTGCCGGACTAAAGAAGGCCACCTCGATTGTGGCGGGAGGGGATACTGTAGAAATGATTACTCGACTTGATCTCTATGACAAGTTTACGTTCATCTCAACCGGTGGGGGAGCTGCCCTTGAATTCTTGGCAGGGGAAGAATTGCCAGGCGTAAAAGCGCTAGAAAATAAGTAGCTCCTAGAGCCAAATAAAAAACGCCTCTATTCAGGAATTTAATTTTCTGTTATAACAGAGGCGTCTTTTGTAATTTTTATTACAGAGATGAATTTTCAAATGCCCTCGTGGGCAAAGGAGAGGGTTTTTATGTTGATGGGTAGTTTAAGTGAATTAGTAGGGCCTTCTGCGGCGCCTACATATGCCGACTTTATTGCTTCCGAGCAAGGTCGGATCAAGTACCTTCAGTATGTTGCAGAGACAGGTGATTGTGGTGGTGAACAGCATGCGCTACTTACTGCTTTAAGTAGTAGTGAAGGAAAGGTGAGAAGGCTTGCCATGAAAGCCGTTGCAGCCGTTGCTAGAAAAAGCGAGCGGTTCCGTAACTATCTAGCAACCCGAATTGACACTTTCACCAAGCGAGTCAAGCTTGAAATCAGGGCCATTCTTCGATATTTGGCCTTTTGCAAAAGGAAGAGTGAGGCCCATGTCTCGTCGTCCATGGTTCAGCCATCAGGAACCAAGCTTGTTGCAGCCTGAGGCTCCTTGGTTATTAACTTGTAAACGGCTTGGAATTACTGTGCATACAGTGCGGTCGCAACCTTGTGAAGGGGATTTTGTCTCTGACATATACGGTTTACACTCTAAGCCAATAAGTGCCGATCAACTGGGGCGTCGGCGCCAAAAAAAGAATTAGCTCCTCAATTATAAAGCCACCTTTCAACTGAAGGGTGGTTTTCGTTTTTGTCAGGCAATAACCTACACTTTTCCACATTTTTTTGATAGAGTGTACTGAGCTAAGAATATAACCTCCCCTCTTGTTATGCTCACAGAGAAAAAGAAATTGCCAAACAGCCGTTTGAAACTGACCATTACTGCTACCGCCGCTCAGTTCAAGCACGCTTTCGATCATGAACTCGAACATATTTCCAAAGACGTCTCCATGCCTGGGTTCCGACCCGGAAAGGCTCCTGCCCAGAAGGTGCTGGAGAAAGTCGGCCGCCAACGCGTAGAAGCCGGTGCCATTGACCATGCCATCTCCGACGCTTACTTCGAAGTGCTTCGTGAAGAAAAGATTACTCCTGTTCAAAATCCTTCGGTAGACGTTGAAAAGTACGAAGCGCCAAACGAAAACACAAAAGACGATGATGCCATCATTACCTTTACGGCAGAAGTTGACGTATTGCCTGAGGTAAAAATTGACGGATACGAGAAGATCAAATTAAAAAAGAATGACGTTCCTGTGATTGAAGAAGAAGAGGTTCAGAAAGTAGTGGACTATCTTTTGAAGCAAAGGGCTACTCTCAAAGAAGTTCCAGCCGAGACCGAGCTGAAAAATGAGATGTGGGCCGACCTGGCTTATGAAGGTTCAGTTGACGGCGTAAGCCGAGAAGACATGAAGAACGAGCGTCATCCTTTGGTAATCGGTGAGGGCAGCTTGATTCCAGGATTCGAAGAGCAGATTCTCGGTATGAAGACCGGCGAAGAGCGCACTATCGAAGTGACTTTCCCAAAGGATTACCACGCTTCTGAACTAGCCGGAAAAAAGGCCAAGTTCGAAGTGAAGGTGAATGAGATGAAAGAAGTGAGCTTGCCGGCTACTGATGAAAAGTTTGCTGAAGAATACGGCCATCCTACCTTCGAGAAATTGAAAGAGGCCATTCGTGAGAACCTGCATCAGGAAAAAGAGCAGGAGAGCAAGCAGAAAATCGAGCAGGACGTGGTTGAGGAACTAATGAAAATTGCCAAGTTCGAGACTCCGCAGTCACTTGTCGAGCAAGAACTAAATCGAATGTTCAAGGAATCACAGGATCGCTTAGTGGGCATGAATTTTAACTGGGAAACGTATTTGGCCCAGGTAAAAAAGACGGCTGAAGAGGTGAAAGAGGAGATGCGGCCACAGGCTGAAAAGAACGTGCGCATTGGAATCGCCCTTGGAAAAGTTATTGAATCAGAAGGTATCAAGGATGACGGAGAGGCCGGAAAGAAGGCCCTCGAGCTCCTCATTCAGCGAGCCACTGCCTAGATCAAAAGCCCGGATTTCTCCCGGGCTTTTTTGTCTCAACCGCCTTGACTTAATGTAAAGTATACTTTACATTAAGTTCACATATATTCTAATATTTTTTATGGCTTATTTGATTCCAACCGTTTTGGAAAAGTCTCAGTTCGGCGAGCGTGCCTATGACATTTATTCACGTCTTCTCCGTGACCGAATTATCTTCTTGGGCGGTCCGATTGACGACGACGTTGCCAACCTTATCAATGCCCAGCTTTTGTTCTTGGAATCTGAAGATCCTAAAAAGGATATTCAGCTTTACATCAACAGTCCAGGAGGCTCCGTTTATGCGGGCCTTGCCATTCTGGATACCATGAATCATATAAAGCCGGCAGTATCTACCATTTGCGTAGGTCTGGCCGCCAGCATGGCCGCTGTGCTTTTGGCTGCTGGTGAAAAAGGCAAGCGCACATCGCTGCCAAACTCCCGTGTGATGATCCACCAGGTACTGGGAGGGGCCGAGGGGCAGGCTTCAGACATAAAGATCCAGGCAGAGGAAATCTTGCGTCTTAAAGAGACGCTCAACAAGATCTTGGCAGATACCACTGGCCAGCCATATGAAAAAGTAGACCGTGATACCGACAGAGACTATTACCTGACTGCCGAACAGGCTAAAGAGTACGGTTTGATTGACAAGGTCATCACCCGGTCATAAACTAGAGCTATCTATTACTGAACGCTCAGTTCACATGGTACAGATTCAAAGGAGGGGAAGCGCCTTTTCGTTAGTCGAACTCTTGGTCGCCATTGCCATTATCGGCATTTTGGCGACTTTGGCGTTGATAAGCTTCGATAACGCCAGGCGTAATTCCAGGGATGGTCGCCGTCAGACTGACATTAAAGAGTACTCAGGCGCCATTACCAAGCGGAGTATCACCAAGGGTGATTACAAGGTTGGCACTGCCAATAACAACACCGGGTACGGCCGAATAAACAAGGGCACGACTACCATTGCTTCGATTTTGCTCAGTGAGGGGTACACCTCGACCATTGCCAAAGATCCCGGGTTTCGAAACGGAACTGATAATGATCCTGACTATGTCCTCATTGTCTGCACTTCCGGAGCGGGGTGGCCACTGGCTGATGGTACCAAAAAGGCCGATCAGTTCGCTGTCTGGGGAAGGCTTGAGCGTGAGGGATCGCAGGTAGAGCGTGACAATGCCGGCAATGCCTGCGGCGGGTGGAATACCGGCGGGACTTACCCTTCCGCAGCCTATGATTACCCAGCTAGTGCCAAGAGCACCGCAACCTTTCCTCAAGGGAAGATATCGACCAGTCCAATCGAGCGTTCAAAGTACTACGTATCTGGGAGTGGCCGGATCAAGTAAAAGATCAAATTATCAGGTTAATAAACCTGTAGAGAAAGGGGAAATCCAGACACCTCTGGAAAACCCTTGACACTAAAAACGATATCTTGTATTGTAGCTTTGTTATCGAGATTGATCGGTACCGATAAGTACCGGTTTTTTCTTGCATAACTCCCGAAACTTAATAACTTGCGCGTATCTCTTTCATACCCATGAAAGATACATACGCACTGACAACAAGTAGATAGTACAAAGTACTTTGAATGTTGCAGTGAACCTCAATTTTTTTGAATTTAAAACTAGTGGAGTGAAATGCTTCACATGAAAAACTTGTAGCGAGCCAATTGCTACGAGTTCTCAACCAATTTTTTGGAGAGTTTGATCCTGGCTCAGGATTAACGTTGGCGGCGTGCATAACACATGCAAGTTGAGCGTGGCTCTAATTTATTAGAGTCTAGCAGCGGACGGCTGAGTAATGCACAGGAACGTACCTCGAAGTGGGGCATAGCTCCGGGAAACCGGAGGTAATACCGCATGTGCTCGCAAGAGTAAAGCCGCAAGGCGCTTTGAGAACGGCCTGTGTCCTATCAGGTTGTTGGTGGGGTAATAGCCTACCAAGCCTATGACGGGTAGCTGGTCTGAGAGGATGACCAGCCAGATCGGGACTGAGACACGGCCCGAACTCCTACGGGAGGCAGCAGTTGGGAATTTTGCGCAATGGACGAAAGTCTGACGCAGCGACGCCGCGTGCAGGATGAAGGCCTTAGGGTCGTAAACTGCTTTTGCGAGGGAGTAATTTGTGAAAGTACCTCGAGAATAAGCACCGGCTAACTCCGTGCCAGCAGCCGCGGTAATACGGAGGGTGCAAACGTTGTCCGGAATCACTGGGCGTAAAGAGCATGTAGGTGGTTTTGTAAGTGAGCGATTAAAGACCGATGCTTAACATCGGGAGTGTTGCTCATACTGCATTACTTGAGGATAGCAGGGGTAAGCGGAACTTTAGGTGTAGGGGTGAAATCCGTAGATATCTAAAGGAACACCAATGGCGAAGGCAGCTTACTGGGCTATTTCTGACACTGAGATGCGAAAGCGTGGGGAGCGAACGGGATTAGATACCCCGGTAGTCCACGCCGTAAACGATGCCGACTAGGTCTTGGGGAGTATCGACCCTCCTTTGGACCGAAGCTAACGCGTTAAGTCGGCCGCCTGGGGAGTACGAGCGCAAGCTTAAAACTCAAAGGAATTGACGGGGACCTGCACAAGCGGTGGAGCGCGGGGTTTAATTCGTCACAAAGCGGAGAACCTTACCCAGGCTTGACATCTCTGGAATCTCTAGGAAACTTGAGAGTGCCGCAAGGAGCCAGATGACAGGTGCTGCACGGTTGTCGTCAGCTCGTGCTGTGAAGTGTCCCGTTCAGTCGGTTAACGAGCGCAACCCTTACCCTGTGTTATACATGTCACAGGGAACTGCCCCAGTTAATGGGGAGGAAGGTGAGGATGACGTCAAATCAGCGTGGCTCTTACGCCTGGGGCCACACCCACGCTACAATGGGAAGTACAATGGGTCGCCAAATCGTGAGATGGAGCTAATCCCAACAAAACTTCCCCCAATTCGGATTGCAGGCTGAAACTCGCCTGCATGAAGTCGGAATCGCTAGTAACGGCCAATCAGCTACGTGGCCGTGAATACGTTCTCAGGTCTTGTACACACCGCCCGTCAAACCACGAAAGTCGGGAGCGCCCGAAGGGACTGTATAGTCACTACGGCGAGTTCGATGATCAGGGTTAAGTCGTAACAAGGTATCCGTAGCGGAAGCTGCGGATGGACCACCTCCTTTCTAAGGACATATTATCGGTTGGGGATGCGAAAGCATCACTCAATACTCCGATAATTAGGTCGGTCGCATAAACTTATGCGATGGGTTCGCTGCAACATCCAGCGTATTTTAGAACTCTACTGTCAGATGCAAGTGCAAGGGCTCTCCGAAAGGAGAGTTTTTTGTGTGGCAAAAATGTTGATTAAATATTAAATCTCGGCTATAACAAGGTCAGATACAGAGTTTTTCAAGCTGTATTTGAAAATTCGGTTGTGGAGGGTGTCATGTCACAGACCTGGCAAAATGAGTCATCATCGTTCAGCCAAGGATTCGATCATTCGTTTCACAGTGGATATGCACGGGAAATGTCTCATCGTCAAAAAGAACCGCGAGTACTTGGTTCAGAAGTACTTCATTTTGGGGGTAGGAAATGGGAAATGGAGCAATCGGTCCCAGGGGTATACGCCCTCATGGCCCAGGCGCTCCCACAGGAAAAGTTTCGCATTATTCAAACTGGGACGGGTCTCGTCCTGAAGGTGGCCTATCAATATCTCAGGTACTTTTCGGAAAGGGTCAAAGAGGTTTTGACTAGGGCGATTGGGGGTCATACCCTTGTTGTAAGTGAACTTGTCGGGTAATGCTGTTTAGAAGGAGCGAAGAGTTTATGGTACAAATGCCGACGATGCGTGGACGTCAGCCAGTGTCCTTCCGTAACAGGGCCAATTGTTCCGAGAGTCTCGATATGACTCTGGCGGTCTCTGGGAAAAGTGTAACGGTTCCCAAGACCCTGAAGGGAGCAAAGGAGGCCGTAAGAAGCCTTTCTTGTGAACTCTATGGCGGGGAGTCATATGGTGTCAAGGTCAGGTTGGATAGAAAGGACGGTAATCATGCCGTTCTGTGGGTGCCAGATTCTCATACTGGAAAATGGCAATCGATAACGGCCAGCCTGGCAAATGCCATGGACATTGGTTTCGTGAAGGTGAAGCCGGTTTCTAAGATGACAGAAAGGAACCATCGCATTCACACCGGTTCGAAACCTCAGAGGCATAAGAACGCCTACGGTAGTCGCACTTCTTCCGCATCGGGGAGCAGTAAAAAACGTTTTGAGCGCTATAAATAAATTTAAGGTCCCGGGATAATATCCCGGGACCTTTTTTCTTTTTCTAATGGTTTTCAACTTCTATTTTTTCTGGTAGAGTAAACAGGTAAAAAGTGAGGAAAATCGTGCGCTTTCACAGATTCGGCTTTGAAGAAGATGAAGAATTCCCTGGGGGCGATTAGCTCAGGTGGTTAGAGCGCGTCACTGATAATGACGAGGTCGATGGTTCGAGTCCATCATCGCCCACCAGGAAATTTTTTATCTCGCTAGAGTCGTACGGAACAAAAAGCAGCCTTAGGGCTGTTTTTTGTTTAAGCTATGATTGACAGGCGGATATCTTTTCTTTACGATATATCCACTCAGCAGCAGTGCTGTGAACTTTTATGGAGGCCGGTATGGCTAAAAATCACTCTGGAAGCGTTGCTCATCGTCGGGCAGTCCTACAGGAATATCTTGCCAATCCGACTTCCTATACTGCCGGAGAGGTTTTGAAGGCAAATAGCGGATTGGTAAAGCAAGAGGTAGAAAGAAGGCAGGCTATAAGCGAGGGGGCTCTTTCTGTCGAGGATCTTTCCCAGGAAGGATTCATTGGAATGTGGAAAGCTTTAGAGCAGTTTGAGCCGGAGAGGGGGTTTCAATTTTCTACTTATGCTGTGTATAAAATTAAGCAGCGAATAGGCAGATACTTAGAGACCAACCATTCTTACTTCAGCTCGACTTCTCACGCCGGTGCGAAGGTCAACTCGATGGTCAAAGCCTACAAGGATTTTTTAATTCGTCACGGCTATGAGCCCTCTGAAAAAGAATTAGCCGTCACCCTTAATTGGACCCCTGAACAGTTTAATGCCGCCTATACGCTTTTTCAGCTGCGACAAAACGTCTATTCCACTAATGAGTGCATAGGTGAAGAAGGGGAGTCTGATACTTTTCTAGAATCCTTAAAGGATGAGTCGGCTCTTGACTTGGATCTTTTGGTTGAACAGCAAGACTTGGCAGATCAGATAATAAGAGTAATGCGCCTCGTGCTCAAGCCGCAAGAGTTCGATGTCCTGTTGAGACGATCTCAGGGTGAAACATTTTCCGGTATTGGCCGCCATAAAGGAGTGAGCCGTCAGGCTATCGAGCAGACATACAAAGCTGCGGTCAAAAAAGTACGAAAACATTTTGAAGGAGTGTCTTCGGTCAAGTAAATTTAAAAAACCGCTTAGTAATAAGCGGTTTTTTCATGCAAAAGTCATGGGTAATTAAAAAGCACTGCCTGTATGAGGCGGGGCTTTTTGGATGTGTCACTTAGGGGGTGGGACGGTCTCTAGCTCGATGCTTGCTTTGGCGCCACCGACCTTGCCGTTTTTCTTGAACCAGTTCTTTACCACGGGGCTTTTTCCTGTCATTGCTTGGATCTCAGAAAGACCAAGTCCCCTGGTTCCTTTAGTGGAAAACCCTTTGACTATAGTCTTTATCA
>JAJFBK010000086.1 GCA_020696955.1 Patescibacteria group bacterium
GACCCGAGGCGGAACGTCTTCGTCTGTATCGTAAAGCATCTCATAGATGGCTACACGAAGCGTATTCTTGTCGATACGGGCTACTTGTTCCAGAGGCCACTCAGGGGCCGCTTCTACAATCAGCTCGTTGATGGCGTCGACATTTGACTCGATCCCACGGACTACTTTCCAAACATAGTCAGAGTCAACGTCTTTTTTGAATTCGTTAATATTGCGGGTAACGATCTCTTCAAGATCATGAAACCCACGAAACTCCCACTCATAGAGTGACTGCATGCAAATCGTTCTAGAAAGATGACGATTCTGGGCCAAGGGAGAATGTTAATTAAACAGAAATGACTTGACGACCTTTGTAAGTACCACAAGTAGGGCAAGCATTGTGCTTGACCATAAGGGTCTTACAATCTGGGCAACTCTGAGTAGCTGGAAGAGTGAGCCCGATATTGCGACGACGGTTGGCGGAGCGTACAGGACTCATCCGCTTCTTTGGCATTGCCATGGTAATGGAGCATTAAACACTGGTAAATCTTAAGTAACCATAACAGATTACTTCTAAAGTTTCAACTGCTGAGGCTAGGAAATAACCAAGGAGACCAGTCTGCCAGGAACCACGATTTCCTTTACCAAACTTCCTTTTGCCAAGGCTTCCTGCACTTTTGGCTCTTCTTTGACTAAAGCCAAGAGATCCGCATCGTTCAGAGTAGCCTCAACCGTGATCTTGGCCCTTACTTTGCCGTTGATCTGAATAGGGTATTCGACCGTAGACTGAACTATGTATTCTTCAGAGTAAGAAGGCCAGCCCGTAAGACTGCAAAGACCTTCCTGACCTGAAAGCTGCCACAATTCTTCAGTAATATGGGGCGCAAAGGGATTAAGGATAGTAATGAGTGAGACATAGGTCTCTTTTGAAATGCTTTGAAACTCAGACAGCCCGTTTACCGCTTCCATCATGGAAGAAACCGCTGTATTGAACCGAAAATCCGTGATATCTCCGGTCACTTTTTTGATTGTACGGTGGATAATGGTCAACTCTTCTGGGGAAGGAGTATCTGCGCCTACCTTGTCTTGAAGTCTCCATATCTTTTCCAAGAAGCGACGGACGCCAAGAATGCCCTTGGTATTCCACGGCTTTTCCAGTTCGAAAGGAGCCATAAACAGCTCATACAGCCGAAGAGTGTCAGCCCCGAACTCAGAAACCACATCGTCAGGGTTGATGACGTTTCCCTTGGACTTGGACATTTTGTTGTTATCAGGACCCAAGATCATTCCGGGGTTCTTCAAGTGAGTGAAAGGCTCCTCAAAGTCCAGGTAGCCGGCATCGAAAAGCACTTTCGTAAAGAAGCGGGCATAGAGCAAGTGGAGTACGGCATGCTCGGCACCTCCGATGTACATGTCTACCGGTAACCAGTTTTTGACAGCCTCCTTGTCGAAAGCTGCAGTTTCAAGTTGGGGAGTAGGGAAGCGTAAGTAGTACCAACTGGAGCAGACAAAGGTATCGAGGGTATCGGCTTCTCGTTCCCAGGTTTCTCCGGAAGTTGGATCAACGTACTTTCTCCATTCTGAGGCTACGGCCAGGGGAGACTGACCAGTAGGAAGGAACTCCACGTCCATCGGGAGCTCAACCGGCAACTGGTCTTGAGGCAGAAGATGCTCGGTTCCCTGTGAATCGTAGGCAATGGGAATAGGGGAACCCCAGAACCGCTGGCGGGAGACCAACCAGTCACGCAAACGGTAAGTAATTTTTCGTTCTCCGCCTATTTGAGCCAAAATACCGTCAACCGCTTCTTCACTCTTCTTTCCAACAAAGTCTCCGGAGTTCATAAGGGCTCCCTTGGCAGTGAATGGAAGCGGGGATTCGCCTGATTCGATTACCTGGACAATCTCAAGACCAAAGGCACCAGCAAACTCAAAGTCACGCTCATCATGAGCCGGCACCGCCATAATGGCACCAGTACCGTAGGTGGAAAGCACATAGTCGGCAATCCAGATCGGCACGTTCTTTCCGGTAGCCGGATTAACGGCGTAAGACCCAGTAAAGACACCGGTTTTTTCCCGGTCAAGAAAAGTGCGCTCTAATTCAGATGACTTGCTGGTCTTTTCCTGGTAGGCCTTCACGGCCTCTTGCTGCTCAGGAGTGGTAAGTTCCGCTACATACGGGTGTTCAGGTGCCAAAACCACGTAGGTGGCACCATACACAGTGTCAGGGCGGGTAGTAAACAGCTCGATTTTCTTCTCAGAACCGGCAACCTGAAAATAAAGCTGAGCTCCTTCAGACTTGCCGATCCAGTTACGCTGCATGCTCTTGATTTTCTCCGGCCAGGCCAAGTTGTCCAAATCATTTAAGAGACGTTCGGCATAGTCGGTAATCTTGAAGAACCACTGTCTTAGCTCTTTCTGGATGACTACAGTATCGCAACGCTCACAGCGGCCGTTCACCACTTGCTCATTGGCAAGCACGGTATGGTCCTTTTCACACCAGTTCACCATGCCATTCTTCCGGTAGGCCAAGCCTCGTTCATACAGAAGGGAGAACATCCACTGGGTCCATTTGTAGTATTCGGGCGTGGAAGTAGACATTTCCTTGGACCAGTCATAACTGATTCCAGCCTGGCTAAACTGACGCTTGAACTCTATGACGTTTTGAGCCGTGGAGATGGCAGGGTGGACCCCACTTTTAATAGCATAGTTCTCGGCCGGCAACCCAAACGAGTCCCATCCCATAGGGTGGAGTACTTTTTTGCCGTCCATGCGTGCCTTTCGGGCAATGACGTCCGAAGCCGTATATCCAAGCAGATGGCCCACATGAAGGCCGGCCCCAGAAGGGTAGGGGAAGAAATCAAGAACATAGGCCTTCTCATCACCTGGGTTTACCTCAGGTGTAGCAAAGGCATTCCTCTCTTTCCAAGCAGCTTGCCACTTGGATTCGATCTGCTTGTGGTCGTAGGATGACGCCATAGAACGCATTAACTAATTACACTGCCAACTATAGAGGATTATCAGGTTGGTGACAATGATTCAGCTCAAAAAACGGCTTGACAAAAGGTGATTACAATTTGGATGCTCATGACAAAGCCATAACCTATTCACATGCCTCATCTTTCCCAAACCGATCTGCTGCTCCTTGCCCGTATAGAAGAAAGCCCGTGCTACGGCTATGAACTGTACGGAGAGGGAAGAGGCAGTCGCTCTTCTCTCTACCATTCGCTTCGCAAGCTTGAGCGGCTTAGGCTGTTGTCATTTTCTACGCAGACAGGCGTTATGGCTCCTGACCGACGCATTTACATGTTAAGCCCGACCGGAAGGAGGTTTCTCCAATCGGGCTCAAATGAATACAGACAACACCTTTTGGAAAAGGCACGAAAGCTGATAAGTAGCTACCAACG
>JAJFBK010000012.1 GCA_020696955.1 Patescibacteria group bacterium
TGGCTGAGCATACCCAGGAATTGTAGTTATTTGGATCACCTGAAGCGCCGTTACCACCGTAGCGTCCTACCCTGTCATTACACCTTTGCATGAAGTCCATGAGTGCCCATTCGTGATCATTTTGAGGGCCTGCCTTATCGACTATGACAATACTTGCACAGTCCATGGTGTTACTGACGCCAGCGCATTGTCCGTAGTAGGTTTCACCTGCTAGGGCCTTTGGCGTGAAAGCTGTAATGAGCACAAGTGCACCGAGAGAAAGGATAAATTTACGAAGCATAAAAAGATTTACATGTTTGTCTCTTTATACCTACAATGAATACTTTTGCAGTACGGGAGCTTACTAGCGATTATTGGTAATTAAGAAAAGAGCGGATTATTCTCCGCTCTTTTCTTCGTTCTTATCGCAGTAAGCAAGCATGGCATCTCGCATAAACACTGCGAGCCCTGGCTTTACCTTGTCAAAGGTGGCCGTAAACCGTGAATCATCCACGTACATATTGGCAAGTCCTCGGTAAATCTGCAGATTTGGCTCGTAAAAGGCCATCAGTCCCTTATAATGCTTGGCCATAAGGTCTTGCACGACATCGCTGGCGGGGTCTTCCTCCATATGGGTGGCAATCTCCCTGAGCAAAGCGTCGCCCTCTTCCCCTATCTTCTTCAGCTCTTCCTTGCTCATCTTGTTGACCCGTTCCATCGACTGCTTATAAGCGTCGGTTTCACCCCAACGCTCCTTGGCCTCTTCGGCATACGAATCCATCTCTTCCTTGGAGAAATTTCCGTAGAGTTCTTTGTCTTCCATAGCAGTTTCTTTCGTTATTTTCTGAATGGTTTTATCGATTGTCCTTATCAGACCATTTAGTCGTTTCCTTTGCAGTTTTAAAAGCTGCTGGTGAGTCCGAAGCGCATCTACTGTGTCAAACTCGGGGGATTCAAGCAGTTTCCGAATTTTCTCCAAAGGAAAATCAAGCTCTTTGAAGAACAGGATTTGCTGGAGTCGCAAAAGCTCTTTCTCGCCATACTGTCGGTATCGGTTTTCCTCAAGACGAGTGGGGATTAAGAGTTTGATCTCATCGTAATGATGGAGGGTTCGGACACTGACCCCGGCAAGAGTTGCAAGTTCGTGAACGGTATAAAGCATGGGCTAGATAAAGTAATCGTTTGTTTCGACCTAACTATACCAGACTATAAAGTATTACGTAACGTTAGAGTCAAGAGGCAAAAGAAAAGCCCGCACCTCATTGTTGAGGGCGGGCTAGGTAAGGGGCTCCTATGCAGGGTTGGACGGGGTTGGGGGTGGGCAGAGCCTTATTCGGCTGAGGTAGTCGATAGTCTGCTCATCGGAGTAGGTCAAAACGGTGGATGTGAGACCCAAGCGATCTGTTGGAGGAAAAAGGTAATCGAGATTGCGCCCAGTCTTCTCCCAGCACACCATGGTGCTGCTTGAGTCGGTTGACAATGCAAGTGTGCCGATCTCGGTCTTTGCTTCGACAACGTTCGCCTGGTTTGTGTGGGGCGGAAAAGCGCAACGGGTAAAGAAAGTTTGAAAACCAGCGGCGCTTAAGAGCTTTTCCGTAGCTTCTCTGGCTTCTTTTTCCCGGGGGGTTTCTTCCCTGGGCGAATCCAATTCTGTGATCATTATCCACACTCCTAGCAATGGTGCGGGTAGCTTTCCTTGTGGTATTCCGTATGGATTTCTTGCGGGCGTAGGGCAGGGGCTGGCGTTTCAAGGGAGGCCGATCGTTCGATGATCTTATCAAGTTCTCCTCGGTCAAGCCAAACTCCTCGACACTGGGGACAGTAATCAATTTCCACTCCTTGGCGATCGGTCATACTGAGTGGCGTGTTGCAGACTGGGCAGTTCATGAAGGGGCTTACATATTTTAAAAAGAGTATACCGTTTCCAGAAAAAGAGGATGTTGGAAAGATTACGGTTTTATCATGAGAATACCTGGTGTATACTGGGTTCACAAAGACTAATAGGGCAAGTTAGTAATCATCAGCATGAATGACCTCCACAACCTCTTAGCCGGGGAAATAGACAGTGCCGCCGAAACCCTTGAGCGGTACAAGCACGACGCCAGTATCTTCGAGGTAATGCCTCAAGCCATTTTGTACCCGAAGGATGTGGCCGATCTCCAGAACCTTATCCGAAACGTAGCTGCTCGTCGCCAGGCCGGTGAGAATATTTCCATTACTGCCCGAAATGGAGGTACCTGCATGTCTGGGGGGTCTTTGACCGAAAGCCTGATGATCGACATGAGTCGTTACTTTAATCATGTAAGCGACATAGACTTGGAGAACAAGTCGATTCGAGTCCAGGGTGGGGTAATGCATATCAAAGTCGAAGAGGCCACTCATCCTCACCGATTGCTTTTCGCACCCTATACGTCTTCAAGGGACATTTGTGGAATCGGCGGCATGATCGGAAATAATGCTTCAGGTGAAAAGTCAGTAAAATATGGCCCTACTAGCAGCAATATCAATAACCTTACGGTAGTACTATCGAACGGCGAGGTATGCACTTTTGGTCCACTGACAGCCGCCGAAGTAGAGAAGAAAAAAGAAGCCTACACCTTAGAGGGCCACATCTACCGAGAAATGACGAGGATTTTGGATGAGAACCAAGCCACCATTACCCGTCATCATCCGCGCCTTAAAAAGAACGCTGCCGGCTACCCTCTTTGGGAGTTATGGAATGAAAACCGTACGGTACTGAACTTGGGACGCTTGTTTGTCGGTTCCCAAGGGACGCTTGGTATTACCGTCGAGGCAGAGCTTGCCCTAGTTCCTTTTGCCCCATTTACCCAGATGATAGTAGTTCCAATTGCCAACTTACGAGACTTGGCTCCAACAGTTCAGACTATGCTTCGGTTCGACCCAGATACCTGCGAGACATTTGATTCTCACACTTATGACTTGGCTAAGATGTATCATCCTGAAGATGCCGCCCGTGCCAGTGTGGCAGATGGCCAGCACATGATAGTCTTTGCAATCTATGCCGGCGACAGCCAAGAGCTTGCTAACAGCAAGGCGGGAGCGGCCAAAGCGGCCCTTGAGCAGGTGGGTAGGGAAGTGCATTGGATTGATGAGCCAGCCACCGTTGAAAGTTATCTTTTGATTCGCCGCAAGAGTTTCAAGCTCCTTCTTGAGCATCCAACCGACACTGAACGGGCCATGCCATTCTTGGAAGATACCATCGTTCCCATTGAGCATTACGGAGAATTTTTAGCTGCCCTTGAGGTGATCCTTGCCGAATACAAAATGACCTATACCTATGCTGGCCATATCGGAGATGGAAGTATCCGTCTCATTCCCCTGGTAAACATGGAAGAAGAGGGTGCCGCCGAGAAAATGATTGAGCTTTCACAACGGGTATATGATCTGGTCTTTGCCTTTGGCGGAAGCATGAGCGTTGATCACAATGACGGGCTGATACGGACTCCGTTCCTGGAGCGCATGTATGGTCCGGAAATGACCGATCTTTTCCGAGAGGTCAAAGAGCTGTTTGATCCGGTAGGAATCTTCAATCCCGGAAAAAAGGTAGGCGGTTCGTTCAAGTACACCGCAGCCCACATCGTCCGCAAGAACAAATAGTTAGTGAAAAGAAAAAATCCCCTTCCTATTCAGGAGGGGGATTTTATGTTTTGTGATAGTATTGGCTCATGAACAAGCACGCATGGCTTCTAGGTCTTATCGTGATAGCGGTAACAGGAAGTTATTTGTGGACACGGAACTCGCCGCTGGATGCGGTCCCTGAACCTCAGCAAGAAGTGACATCCACGGTTTCTCCCCAACCCACTTCCAGTCCCACTCCTGTTCCCGACACCAGTCTTACCCTTACTTTCGGCGGGGATGTAATGCTTGGGCGCTTTGTTGAGAAAAACATGAAATCCCGTGGAGCCAGCTGGCCCATGGCTCAGGTTGCGGAAACTCTAAAGAAATCAGACCTGGCAATCGTAAACCTCGAGTCTCCTTTTCTTGAAGATGCAGTCAGTACGGAAAGCGGTTCACTGGTGCTAAGGGGGTATCCGGCTGGGATCGTCAACCTTACCAACTCAGGCATAGACCTGGTGAGCCTTGCTAACAACCACATCACAGACATGGGCGTGAAGGGCGTAGAGGAAACAAAAGCGCTACTGGATTCGTCTGGAATTGCTTATACGGGTGCAGGTCTCACTGAAGCAGATGCCGCCAAGCCCTCGATCATTGAAAGGCAGGGAGTGAAGTTTGGCTTCCTCAGCTACTCATATGGGGTGAATATCGAACGGGCAGGCATCTTTTATAACAAGGCCGAAAAAGGCCTCATCCAGAGCGATGTGGCACGCCTCAAGCCTACGGTAGACGTGGTGGTGGTCCTCTGCCACTGCGGCAATGAATATGAGACCAAGGCCAATGCAGCCCAAAAAGAATGGGCTCATGCCGCAATTGATGCAGGAGCTTCGCTCTATGTTGGCGCTCACCCTCACATTCCCCAGCCGGTCGAGAAGTATGAAAACGGACTTATTTTCTACAGCCTTGGCAACCTGGTTTTTGACCAGCAGGAGATCGGCAATCGAAATCGCTCGGCCTTGGCGTCGGTTACGTTTACTGGCAACCGTTTGAGCGGGTACTCGTTGCTGCCATATCAGATCTACGAATACGGACAACCACGTTTCTTGACCGATCCATCAGCTAAGAAAGCGGTTTGGAGCTTGTTTGGATCAGAAGACGGGGAAGAGACTTATGAGCCAGCAGGATAACGCTTCTTGGTAGCATCTACTGATATCTTGATCAGTTTTCTTAATACGTCGAGATCAATATCTGAAATCTTCTTGATATAAAGACAGGACATTCCAGTTGAGTGAGAGCCCAGCTTTTCCATCAGGTCTTTATGTGGCTCAAAGCCCTCTACGATGTACAGGGTAATGTTTTGCTTACGGGGAGAGAAGCCGACAAGTGGAGCGTCTCCTTCCCTGCCACTTTCATATTTGTAATGATAGCTGCCGAATCCAATGATGGCACTGCCCCACATGACCGGGGGAAGGCCAGTAACTTCCTGCATGAGGTCGCAGATCGCCTGGCAGTCTGACCTTTTCTGTTCATCTGGAATCGTTTCCAGAAATTCGGCAACGCTTTGTGCTGTGGCAACCGTTTTGTTCTCGCTCATAGTAAAGGTTTACAATTTTCTTCATAAAAATGACAGAAATCAGGGTTCTTTTCCAGGATGCCCGCCTCTTCGATGCACCAAGGCGAATATGATTCCTGATTTTCCTTGATTGCCTCAAGAAACTGAGACCACTGCATCCATTTTACGGTCAGAATTTCTTCAGGGTTGGGCGTGGGCTCCTGGAGGCACAACCCTACCAGAATGGCACAAATCTCGTGCTCGACGATCCCGTCTTTTTCGGTGCGGTAATAGTAATCAGGAATAACTTCGATGAGTTCCATGGAATCCAGGGTAATTCCTAACTCGTAATCACTTCTTCGAGAGGCAGCTTCCCGGTTTTCTTCCTCAGGGCCTGGGTGTCCACAACAGCTGTTTGACCAGATGGAAGGCCAAACTTTTTTGGTGGGACTGCGTTGCTGAATAAGCAGCTCTCCCTTTGGATTGAACAGAAAGAGCGAGAATCCTCGATGAAGCGGGGTGGCATTTGTGTGGACTTCAGACTTGAGAAGCCGTCCCAAGGGAAGGTTGGATTGATTGACGAGTACTACGTATTCTTCCATGGGCGTTTAATATGCCGTCGTTTTATATAAGGTACCAAAATCTGATTAAATAAATATTACGATTTCTTTTTCTTTAACCCTTCAAATCCGGGCAAGACTGCGAAGGTCAGTACAAAAGCTAGGATCACGGCAAAACCGCACATGATGGATGGGGATCCTTGTGAAAGTGAAGGAGAAACCAAGTAGGCAACTATCATGGGGACAATGAAGGCCGAGTATCCGCCAATCATCCAGTAGAGGACGGAGCGTGGCTTTTTTCCAAGCTTCATCTTCTTGCTTCGAAGGGCAATGGAAGCATCCAGGATCATGAGAGCCAAAAACGAGCAGTAATAAATCCCGAATACGGCGCCCATTCCCTGATGGGTCTCGATTACTATGTAGTTTCCGGTGCAGAAGGCCCCAGTGGTTGCCTGTGGAATGAAAAGGAAGCAAGCGATGATGACTCCCGCAAAGGCGTATGAGAACCAGGTTAAACGAGAATTCTTGGTAATCAGGGAGGTTAGGTGAATGCCAAGGGCTGGAAGCAAACTGATCGCAGCCAGGCCAAACTTGGTCCACGCCAGCCTGAGGGCGGGGTCACTTTCGCAAATGTTGTACTCAGCCAGCTGAAAGATTGCCAAACAAAGAATAAGAACAGCAACGATGTGCTGAGCGGGCTGAATCTTATAACGCCAAAAAACATAGAGAAACAGGCAGATCTCTACGATGCAGGTTGCAATCATTACTTCAGGACTGAAACAGGAGAGGGTGACTTGTCCCTGGTCTTTCTTAAGAAACGGCATGACAGATATTAGCTCTTCAGTACTCTTCCATAGTAAAGCCGCTGAGCTCTTTTTTCCAGCCTTTCCTGATTCTGTGGTATGGTAGGGCTATAAAATAGATTATGGATCAGATAGAGAAAGAAAAGATAATCACTGAGGCACGAGAGCATCTTGGAAAGGTGCAAGAGAGTGTGGTCAGGGAGATGAAGTCGATAGAAGAATCTGTCGCACGCAGCACCGAGGAGCTGAAAGAGCTGGATAGCGAATCGGAGGAGATCCGGATCGTGCAGTCCGGTCTTATTGAGCATGGAAAGACCCGTCTTGGTCAGCTGGACAAGCTAAAACCCTCACCCTATTTTACCCGTTGTGACGTTTTGTTTGGGGATGAGGAAGGTGAAAAGAGCGTTTATTTTGGAAAGTTTTCTTTTGAAAAGGAAGGCATAGTTTCCTGGGCCACTCCGATTGCCGGAGTAAGATTCGAAGAGCCGGGGCCTATTTCTTACGTTACCCCTGAAGACGGTCTGCGGGAGGGAACCCTGCTTCGCAAGGACCAGTACATGATTGTCGATGGCAAGATTCTTTTCTTGGCTTCTGAAAGTGACTCCTATGCTAGGCAGCTTGTTTACCAGGAATACTTGTCGGCCAGAAGCAAGATGGGATTTGCTCTGCCTGAGATCGTGGCCCAGATGGAAAAGGCCCAGGATCAGGTAATCCGGGCTCACCATGCCGGTCCTTTTGTGATCTCCGGCCCAGCCGGTTCAGGAAAGACTACTTTGGCGCTTCACCGAGTGGCCTATCTTACCCAGTCTCCCGATACTGCCAAGCAGTACCCTGGCCAGAACATTTTGGTATTCGTACAAGATACCGGAACTCAGGACTATTTCTCACATCTGCTTCCTGAGCTTGGAATCCATGATGTCAAAATCGTTACCTTTTCACAGTGGGCTTTTGAAATGCTTAAGATGGAAGGGATGACTTTCGGATCCAGAATCGGAGAAGGGGAGTCTGAGCGAGACTTGTATGAGTATGCGAAGCTTCAAGCCCTGCGTGCCAAGAGCGGGGTAAGATACACCAAAACTGAGCCGTTCTCATATCTTCGAAAAGTCTACAACTCCTTCTTGGATGAGGATCAGAAGCGACTGCTCTCTAATCAGGAGAAAGATCAAGTGCTTGACCGCTATGACCTCACTCTTCTTCTTGGGGCGGCTACTGCCAAGGAGGGTTTCTTTACTTATGAGCGAGAGATGTCATTCAGGTTAAAGAACGGAAATATGAAGCGCCAAAAGCAGGTGGTACCCGTAGAATACTCCTTGGTGGTAGTGGACGAATTTCAGAACTATATGCCGGAGCAGCTGCATATCTTTAAGCAGCATGTGCGAAAGGCGAACAGGGCAGTCCTGTATGTGGGTGATTTGGCCCAGCAGACCCAGTTCGGCACTATTAACGACTGGAACCAGATAAACGAGGCCATTCATCCAGAGCGGACAGTCAAACTTCACAAGGTGTATCGAAATACCAAAAACATTCTGGAATATATCCGTGGACTTGGTTTTTCAGTTGAAATCCCCGACGGGTTAAAGAGCGGCGTAGACGTGAAGGAGATAAGGGCCGATTCAGAAGGGGAGATCAAGTACGTAACTGAGCTTCAAAAGACCTATCCGGGACTCACGATCGGAGTTCTTGCTAAGGACGCTTCCTATCTTCTTCCCCACACTCGGATACTCGGATCCTTAGAAGGAGTTCGCTGCATGAGTATTAGAGAAGCCCAAGGCGTAGAGTTTGATATTGTTTGTCTTGTCGGGGTTGGCAAAGATACCTTTGCAGTAGAGCCAGAGGAGAAGTACGGGAACGGATATCTTCTGGAGAGAAAAAAGATTAACAAAGACTTGTTATACGTAGCCCTGACCCGGGCCGTTTCCCAGCTCCACGTGCTTGGCGAAGCTGACTTGTCAGAAAGCGCAGCCAGTTGTCTGTAACTAAAAAAGAAACCGTTTCCGGTTTCTTTTTTAAGTCATTATTTAACTTCGTGGCCGATGGGGACTGACTTGAGCAAGATCTTACTGATCGAAGCTACTTTCTTGCTGGCCGCCACTTCTTCGTCGAGTGTCTCTTTGAGGAGCCCGGCAACCTTTTCATGCTTCATGAAGCTTGCCATCTCGTGAAGTCCAGTGTAAACCGCCTTTTCATAGTGCTCTACTCTCTGGGCTGATCCAGCGATCATCAGATCAATAATGGCTGGATCGGCTTTTTCCATTCCTTCTTCACCCTCAGCTAGTATTCCCTGAATTGCCTGGCAGAGATGGGCTTGAGGTTTATGGTCAATTATTTCAAATATGCGCTCTAATCGCTCCGCCTGTCCTTCGGTTTCTTTAAGGTGTTCCTCGAGAGCGGCTTTCAGGTCAGGATGCTGGGCCTGCTTTGCAATTTTTGGAAGGGCTTTAATTAATTGTTTTTCGGCGCTGTAAGCGTCTTTTAGCTCGTGGATAAAGAGTTGGTGAGCGGTACTTACTTTCATATGGAAGATACTTAGTTGTTAATACTCAGGTAAGGATACCGGGGTTAGAAAGAAAAACCTGTCATTAGAATTACCTTTTTAAAGAAATATGTACTCTGTAGTAAAAGTAATATTCCTTACAGCACAAGCTCAACCTTTATTCTATTCTTTAGTTCATCAGCCCGAACAAATAGCTGATATCTTATAAACTTAATTTCAAGTATATGTCTTGGATTATTGCAATTTTAGCCGGTGCTCTTATTGGTTGGGTAGCTAGTCTTATTATGAAGACTGACGAGCAGCAAGGAGCTTTGGCAAATATTCTTATTGGTATCGTTGGTTCCCTTCTAGGTAAGTGGGTATTCGTCGACATTCTAGGAATTGGCGGAGCCGAAGCTGCCGGTGACTTCTCAATCATGGGAATTATCTGGGGAATCGTTGGTGCCCTTATCCTGATCTTCGTTCTTAAGGCCCTCAAGGTTCTTAAATAAATCGGTTGACTCTTTAACGTATCTATATGGAAATTCAGACTGAAGAAGTACGCCAAGACCCTGTGACTGGTTCCAGGGAGGTAGTGCGCACCCAAGAAAGTACGCTCTCCCAGGCTGTCGTACAGGATCAGGCTGTTGAGAAGACCAATGCCGTAGTCTGGTATATTGTCGGAGTCATACTCGTATTGCTGGCCCTACGCCTCTTGTTTCTTCTCCTAGGAGCCGGAAACACTGGCTTTACGGCTTTGATTTATACGATTACTGCGCCTTTGGTCGCTCCGTTTAGAGGCATCTTTGCTTCTCCTGGAGTAGATACTGGATACTTCGATACTGCCGCACTCCTGGCAATGGTCATCTATCCTTTGATAGGGTGGGGAATCTCTTCCCTCATGGACGTATCTCGTCGAGGAAAAGTAGTAGCCTAGCCACAGAAAAAAAAAACTCCCGGGAAACCGGGAGTTTTTTGTGTCCGCTCTCACTGAACTTTCTCTGCAGAGCGAATAGAGTAGTGGCCAACTAGTAATCTTAAGGTATATGCCTAACAAGTATGGTCCAAAAGCCAAGGAGAAAGTTGAAGAAACCATGCATGAGTTTAAAAAAGGAACCTTGAAGTCAAGTGCTGGAAAGAAGGTGACAAACCCTAAGCAGGCAGTGGCGATCGGTCTTTCTGAGGCTCGGGAGGCCGGAGCAAAGGTGCCTCGTAAAAAGTAAGCCCAGGTGTACCTGTTTGGCAGGTGCTTGGCTTTTTGGGGAGCGTTCCTTTATACTTATGCCATGAATATATCCTCTCTTTTCGTGGCCACCGCTCACGCCGCTTCGCCCTTTTCCCTGCAGCCTGCAGGCAATCCTGGCGTTTCGACCACCGATCTGCCAACCACGATTACCAACGTTACTCTTAGTATCTTGAGTGTGCTTTTGGTTTTGGCAGGGGCCATGGCCATCCTTTACCTGGTTTGGGCAGGAATCCAGTACATCTCAGCTGGGGGAAGCGCTGATAAGGCCAAGGCCGGAAGATCAGGAATAATCAATGCCGTTATCGGAATTATCGTAATCATGGCTGCCTTTTTCTTGATCCGCTTTGCAATAAGCCTGGGTAATAGTGCTGCCTGTGCAGACTTGCCTGCCGCTCAGCGAGCAACCTGTAAATAGCCTCAGGGGAGTGTTATTCGGGTATGTCGAATAGCGTGTGGGCATAGGCGGAGATCTGCTCCGATCCTACTGGTTGGCTAAAGAGAAATCCTTGGACAAAGTCACATCCAAGAGAGGTGACGTACTGGAGCTGGTCGCTGGTCTCCACTCCTTCGGCGATAACCTTAAGATCAAGGCTGTGGGCGATGGTAATAATCGCCTTGATGATCTCTGCGTCATGCCTGTCCTTTGTGCATCCTTTTACGAAGGAACGGTCTATCTTCAGAGTATTGATAGGCAGGTGCTTGAGGTAGTTGAGAGAGGAGTGTCCGGTGCCGAAATCATCAATGGCAATGCTTATGCCCATGGTGTTCAGTTCCTGAAGGCGCATGGTGGTAAGGTTTATGTTGGACATTGCGAAGCTCTCGGTTACTTCAAGCTCAAGGGCAGAAGGCAGGAGAGAGGTTTCCTCCAAGATCCCGGTAACCTTTTCCACTAGCTTTTTCTGACTGAATTGCCGGGCAGAAATATTTACTGAGATCTTAATATCTGGCAAGCCGTCTAGCTGCCAGTTTTTTGTCTGTTTACAGGCACTGCGCAGGATCCATTCGTTAAGGGCAACGATGATTCCGGTATCTTCAGCAATAGGTATGAACTCAGACGGTCCTACGATGCCTATGGTTGGGTGTTTCCATCGCACCAGTGCCTCGACTGAGTGCATTTTTTTGGTAGTGGTGTCGATAATCGGTTGGTATTCCAGAAGGAACTCACCCCTGTCCAGGGCCTGTCTGAGGTCATTTTCCAAAGCGATCTTTTCGTTTGCCTTGAGGTGCATGGCAGAACTGTAGAACTGATGGGTATTCCTGCCCATTCCCTTGGCCTGGTAGAGGGCGGTGTCAGCGTTTTTCAGAAGAGTCTGCACGTCCTCTCCATCTTGAGGATAGATGGCGATTCCCATGCTGGTTCCAATGCTGAGCTCATGTCCTTCAACAATGATCGCAGGCCTAATCGCCTTGTATACTTTCTTTACTATCTTGGTGCAGTCAGAGATTGATTTGATCTGTGGGAGGAGGATGGTAAACTCATCACCTCCAAGCCGGGCAACCGTGTCTTCTTTGCGTACCGCACCCTGAACTCTCCGTCCGATTTCTTGAAGCAGCAAGTCGCCTACTCCATGGCCCAGGGTATCGTTTATATTTTTGAACTTGTCTAAGTCCATGAAGATAACGGCCAGCATGCTTTGGTGTCGCTCACTGCTGGCGATGGCCTGGCTTACCCGGTCGCAAAAGAGGGTTCGGTTGGGAAGATCGGTAAGGCCGTCATGAAGGGCTTGGTGTCGTATTTGCTCTTCGCTCTTCTTGTGTTCGGTAATATCTTGGATAACCTTAATGTATCCGCGAAGCTTCCCCGCTTCGTTCCAAAGAGGGGTGACTACTCCGCTGGCAAAGAAGAGGCTTCCGTCCTTTCTGACATGCCAGCTTTCCTCTGCGGCCCTGCCTTCTGCCTCGGCAATTCTTAACTGTTTCTCGGGAAGGCCACTTTTGATAGATGGCGGAGAAAAGACAATGGAAAAATGCCTCCCAAGGATTTCTGACTCTTCATAGCCGATAATACGCTCAGCTGCTTCGTTCCAGCTGGCTATCTCTCCATTTTTCTTAAGCGTGAAAATAGCGTAATCGCTAACGTTTTCAACCAAAAGACGGTAATGTTCTTCACTCCTCCGCAGGCTTTCTTCGAAGACCGCTCTTTCGGTGGTATTGCGCAAGAGGATTACGAGGTGTCGCTTCTTGTTGACGATGGTTGTCTTGGCGGCAACCTCAAGAGTGAGGGAATCACCGTCTTCTTGTTCGAGTTCCAGGGTGAATTGCTCGTCAATGTGCTCTCCGGTAAGAAGTCGTTCGGACTTTTTACGCTGTTCGGGAGAAAGTCGGTCAAGAAAGGAGTGCAAAGAAGTTACATCTTTTTTATTTAGTCCGGTAATCGAGCAGGCGGCATCATTAAGGAATACTATGCGTTCATCTTCTAACAGAATGACACCCTCGCCGATATCGCTCTGCGCTTGAAAGAGTGTTTCATAAAGAATGGTGTTCCTCCTGAGGGCCCGGTTGCTTTGCTTGCCAAGCTCGCAGATAAGGCTGAAAAGAGAGCCCTGAAATGCAAAGCTGATAACTTGGGCGACGGCGGCCCGAGTGTGGGGAACGGCATCCCCTGGGGGCATAAAAAGGAGCTGAACCAGAATTATCATGCTAAAGGTGGCGATCAGTCCAGGGCCAAGTCCGCCATACCAAGCACTGATCAGGGTGGCCAAGAAGGCGAAAAGGTAGGGAGCTCCTTCGAATCGCTCGTTAAGTAAAAGCTTGAGGCTGATTACTAACAAAATTGAAATAAGCGCCACCCCGTACCGCAGTATCCTTGAGGGACGAGGCTTTACGACATTCAGGCGACGGAGTAGGTATTCTTGCTGTAGTTTCATATGATGGTAGCGGCCCCTCCATTTATGTTTCGTATACGATATCATATTTTATAAAAATGTCTGCATGAGCTCATGCATTATTGCGTAAAACTCGACTTTAACCTATTATCCAGAAGAAATACGCATCCGTAGCTCAGTGGATAGAGCGTCTGGTTCCGGTCCAGAAGGCCGTAGGTCCGATTCCTGCCGGATGTACCATTATTCTAAAATAAACGATGAATGATCTTATAATGGCCGGTTGGCCAGATTATGAGCTGATAGACACTGGTGAAGGAAAGCGTCTAGAGCGATTTGGCGCTTTTTTAAGCGTGCGTCCAGACCCTAACGTCATATGGAGGAAGAGCGACTCTGGTCACCAGGGGTGGAAAACCCCAGACCTTCTGTTTAAAGGAAAAGAAGTTGAAGGAGGCTGGGAAGCTGACACGAAGCGGCTTAAGGGTTGGAAGATCTCATACAACAAAGCAACTTTTCAAATTTTGCCTTCTTCTTTTCGT
>JAJFBK010000087.1 GCA_020696955.1 Patescibacteria group bacterium
AAAGCCTTCTGAGCTGCGCCCTCCGAGAAATAAAAGAGGAGACAGGAATTGAAGCGGACGTGGTTTCTTATATCGGTATCCGTCAAGCCGAGTGGGCTGGTACGCAAGGCTTCCTCATAGATAAAACCGTTCACTATTTCCTTTGCAAATACCTGTCAGATGAAACTGGAATGGACCAGGAGCATGACGGGTTAGAATGGCTCCTCTTCGCTGACGCCCATACAAACCTTGCCACCAACGAAAAAGCTGAGCACCTCATACTTGAGCGAGCCCATAAGGAGGTAAGCTTACTCACAGAATAATACGCCGGGGCTTGTATGCTTGGGTTGCCGTACGCATAAATAATACCGTATGAGAATCCAAGATAAGCTTGACCTGATCAAGAAAAGAATTGAGGATGAGCACCATGCCGAAGAGCGTGAAGTTGCGTGGTCTGATATTCGAAAACCCCATACTCTTTTACCCTCCACCCGCACCAAAAAGGAAAGAACGGACGATATAGGTGCCGCCAGCGACACATTTTGGAATAAAAGGCTACGGTAGCCTTTTATTTTGCTCAGGTTTAGGTTACAGTAAGGTCTTAGAAAGCAGATAATACTTATGAACACCCATCCACGCGCTTTTTCATTGCTCGGAACTCTTTTCGTATTAGGAGTGCTCATTCTTGTAGCCGTGGGCTTTACGTACCGAGAAGCTCTTTTTCGTCAATTCAGAAATGACAATGCCGCCGTCTCGGTAGCACAGCCAACTCCTACGCCAACACCTACCGCAACCCCCACTCTGGCACCTACGGCGACTCCTACTGATTCCATTGCCGTTTTGAGCCCTCGTCCTCAAGCAGTAGGACCTAATGGAGAGCCACTACCTCGAAGCGGACCAGCCCTGAACCTGGCTCTCGGGGGCAGCGGCGTTCTCTTGTCTGGAGGAGCTTACTACTATTACTCCCTTACGTCGCTCAAGCGTCGCCTCAAAGATAGTTCTGAAAATATTGAAATAGCCGAGTAAGTTGTAAGGCTGCCCACGGAATAATTCTTAAAATTGCGTATTATTGAAACTCAATTGATTCGGTAAAAGAAAGGAAGCTTATGGCTGACATTTCTGAACTCGAACGTGAAAGGGATAGCCATGAAAGAAAGCGTCAGGAGTTAGAGAGATTATTGGAAGAGCAGCGGGATTTAGATAACCGCCTGGCAAAGATTGAGACTGGCAGTTAAAAGTAATCTGGCTTACATTCAGCTCCCAAAGGGGATGGTAGCCTTATACGGAAACTGCTGAGTTTGACAGGCCAGCTTGGTATTCAGGATAATAGCTATGCTACATATCTAACCAAGCTTCATGTCTTCTGAGCGTATTCCGGTTGCAATCGTATTCGTCGCCTCGTTCTTTATCACGGCAGTACTTACCATCCTTTTCTAATCAAAGACGTTTGTCATTGAAAAGGCAGTCCCTAGGGCTGTTTTTTCTTTAGCCTTCCTATGCTCCCAATAAGTGACACTAAAACAAGCGGACACTTCCCGGTCATGACGATCGGGCTGATTTTGATTAACTGCGTAGTCTTTTTTTATCAGCTCTCTGACCCTACTGGAAATTATCTTGTCCACCTCTACGGTTTTCTGCCAAACGCCTTTCCGGGAAACGAAGAAGCATGGAAGACCCTTTTCACTTCCCAGTTCTTGCACGGAGGATTCTTCCATCTTCTTACCAACATGCTCTTTTTGTGGGTCTTTGGAGATAATGTCGAAGAAAGGCTGGGGTGGCTCTACCTCCCTTTTTACCTGCTAGCTGGAGTATCTGGCGCATTATTGCACTACCTGCTGGATCCTAATGGCTCCATTCCCCTTATTGGTGCTTCGGGAGCCATTGCAGGGGTGTTGGGAGCTTATGCTCTTCTGTACCCACATCATAGGGTCAAGACCTTAATCATTCTCATATTCTTCATAACCTTTGTTACCTTGCCAGCCTGGCTCTTGCTGCTTTATTGGTTTGCGCTTCAAGTGTTTAGTGGACTCTCAAGCATCTCATCTGCCGAAACAGGGGGAGGAACCGCTTATTTGGCCCATGTGGGAGGCTTTATATTTGGGGCCGTGGTGGCCCTGTTTATTAAGGCCACAGGAAGTCGAGACTCTTCCGAGCTCTCATAAAAAATGAGCCAAGGATTTTTAGGTCCTCGGCTCATTTTTTGTTTTCCTTTTAGTCCCAACTCAGGTTTCCGGCTGTCTGGTATTCAGTGACCCGGGTCTCGAAGAAGTTCTTCTCCTTCTTAAGGTCGATGATCTCGCTCATCCAAGGGAAAGGACTGGCTGTGTTGTACACTTTTGGCAATCGGATACGTTCCAGGCGACGATCGGCAATGTACTCGATGTACTCACGAATCTTCTCGGCATTTAGTCCGAGAATACCCCGAGGCAAGCAGTCTTTGGCATACTCGTATTCGAGCTCAACGGCTTTCTTGATGTTGTTGGTGATCTCATTCTGGAACTCCTTGGTCCAAATGGCAGGGTTCTCATCGATAAGGGTATTTACCAAGTCCGAGCCAAAAGCCAAATGCACTGACTCGTCACGAAGAATGTACTGGAACTGTTCGCTAATTCCAATCATCTTGTTCTGTCGGGCAAATGAAAGCATCATTACGAAGCCAGCATAGAAGAAGATTCCCTCCATGATAACGTAGTACCCTACCAGGTCATGAACATAGCGCTGAATATTCTCCACGCTGTTAGGCTCAAAGCCTGGATCCATAATTGACTTGGTGATCTCTACGACGAAGTCATCCTTCTCCTTGATGCTTGGAATGGTGAGATACATGTTGTAGACATCGTCAGGATCGAGACCCAGCGAGTCACAGCAATAAATAAAGGTATCTGTGTGGATGGCTTCCTCGTATGCCTGGCGAAGCAGGTACTGGCGACACTCGGGATTCGTAAGGTGCTTGTAAATGGAAAGCACGATATTGTTGGCAGTAAGGCTTTCTGCAGTAGAAAAGAAGCCCATATTCCACAGGATAAGACGACGCTCGTCTTCGGTAAGGCCGCCTGCCTTTTTCCAAAGCTCGATATCGTTCTGCATGGCCACTTCTTCAGGGGTCCAGTTATTGGCCACGCCACTCTTATAGTGCTTCCTAGCCCAGGTGTACTTAATAGGAAGAATCTTGTTTGGATCAGTACCCGAGGCATTGATCAGACGCTTTTCTTTGGTTGGTTTTGGTGTCATTTCCTAGAAGTTACGTTTGTCGTGAGCCTGCATTCTTCCTCTTTGTGCGGCGAGGATGTCTGAGCGTAAGCGAGTTCCGCAGCAAACAAAAGGAAGAATGAGGCGAACTTTTTATTGGCAGGCTTCGCAATCAGGATCACTGATCAAGCA
>JAJFBK010000013.1 GCA_020696955.1 Patescibacteria group bacterium
GTAAGGCTTACCCGTCATCTTGTGATAGCCAAAGTACAGGCCATTTATAAGAATGGTTAGAAATATAGAAACAAGTATCCAGAATCCACACCCACGCTTTTTCGGCTCTCTTGTCTTGGATAGCTGCTGTTCGACGGGAGTATTAAAATGCTGAGAGTATAAAGGATCGCTCTTAACGGCATTCATGTTTTCTTCTATTATGGTAGGCTGCCAACCTTCATCCATTAGAGATGCCTTTATATTTTCCAGGCTTTGTCCTTTATTTAACAGCTCTTTGATATAGGCAATCACTTTTTCGCTGATCATAGAGAAATATTAGTATTTTGGTCATTTCGACTTTCGACTTGAGAAGGCTGGTTATTGGAGGGATTGTTAATTAGTCCATTAATAAGCGATCCTGCTTGAAGAGGCGAAACCGCCCCAGTCGCTTCAAAAGGGATTGAGATAAAAGCTGCAATCTTTTGCCCAATATCTTGCCCCGGAGTGCTTATGGAGGTGCCAATCATACCTACGCTCAAGCTCGGCGCAACGCCATTAGCGAGTAAAATTCTCTGGCCATTGCGCAATACCAGAAATAGGCTGGTTTCAAGATTGGTTTGTGAACGCGTTGTTCCAGTGCTGCTACTTGTTTGAGACTGTCGGTATTCGCTAAGTAGCTGAATCTTTTCAGCCTCTGATATATCATGAGAGCTTACATTGCCGCCAAAAAGAGTTTTTGTTGTGACAGTGACTTTATTTGTTTGCTTATCAATTACCAGCACTAAGCTACGGTTAAAAATAAGTACCAATAAACCAAGTGCAGCCACTGCTAACCCTATCCACCATGGAACGGTGGTGTCGTTTGTTGAGTAGAGATAAAAACTACCTATGAGTCCAGCAATAATTAAAAGGGGAGAAAGGATGAAGCCGGCCAATTGCTTATTGGCAGCTTCTAGGTAAGTGGTGGTTTCTTGTGTAATTTTCATAAAGATAATATGGGTAGGACTATAGCACAAGTATATATTCTGTAATTATGAAATGATAGCAATAGTTCGAATACTTTCTGAAATGGTTGGCGGAGAGGCCGGGATGACGCTCAAGCTCCGCTTTCGCTAACCTTTCCTCTTTTGAAGTGGAAGGAAAGGTCGAACGGTTCGAATCCCAACCTTTTTCAACAAAACAAAATGAGACCACCCAGGGGTGGTCTCATTTTGTCTGGCGGAGAGGCCGGGATTCGAACCCGGGAACCCGTTTCCGAGTTAACTCGTTAGCAGTGAGTCGCTTTCGACCACTCAGCCACCTCTCCGGACTTCCATACGGTACCATAAAGGAGGTGGGAGAACAAGGCAAAAGGCTTTATTTGCTAGAGCTTGAAGTATTTGCCGACAGTATCGGCAGCGGTCTTTTGACGGGGTTCGAGTTCAGGCATTACCTGGAGAAAAAGGTTTCTGGCTTCTTCGGAGCTTCCATTTTCATAGAAAAAGCTGATAGGGAACAGGGAGGCTTTAGCTGGCTCGACGTTGATAATAACATGTCCTGCCTCGGCTGAAAGCCAAAACCCAGCCAGGCTAGTAATCTCATAGTTTTTGGCACCGACCACCAGCTCTTCCTGAGCAAGGCTAATAACCAAACCTTCAGCTGGCTTCTTTTTCTGAACGACTAACATGCCAGCTGCAAAAGCGGCAACAGTGGCAGCCAAGTAAAAGGTCCAGTCTTTCTGCCAGTATCCGACGCCGATCATGACGAGGGCGGCAGCTCCGAGGGCCGGAAGGATCAAGGGGTTGGTGTCCAAGCTTTCCGGAAGCTTAGGTTCTTTCCACTGAGCTAAAAGGTTTTGGGTGCTCATAGGCCTCCGAATTGAATCATAATAATGAGAACAAGGGCTAAGGCAAACCGGTAGTAGGCGAAGCTAGTGAGGGTGGATCGGCTATAGAAGCTAAGAAGGAAGCGGAGCGTGAAATACCCGGCAATAAAGGAAGTGATTGCTCCAAGGAAATAAAACACCAACACGTCCGAAGCCACATTTCCGGCTGATACTTCCGAACCAAAATCGGCCAGTTTCTTAAGGGTCGCCGCAGCGGTGATGGGTACTGAGAGAAGGAAGCTGTAGCGGGCGGCAGTGACTCGGTCCATTCCTAGGAACATGCCGGTGCTGATGGTGATCCCAGACCTTGAGACTCCTGGAATCAAGGCAATGGCTTGGGATAGCCCGGTCCAGATAACCTGGAAAGGACGAGGAGTGACGTTCTCTTTTGGCTTCCGGCGACCGGCTGATTTCTCAGCCGCTATCATCACAAGCCCAACAACCACAAGACTTGTCGCAATCACATACAAAGATCGAAAATCAGATTCGATTCGACTTTCAAGAGCCATCCCGATCAATCCCACCGGAATGGTGGCCAGAATGATTAGCCAGGGTAATTTTTGTTTTCCGGTCATTTTTCCAGGAGGCATGAGCCGAAGAGAGCCAAAAATATCCTTCAGGTCATTCCAAAAGAAGATGATGACGGCCAGGACGGTTCCCAGGTTGGTGAACATGTCAAAAGAAAGGCCGTAGGTAGCAGGGTCCAGGTTAAAGAGATCCTGGACAATGATCAGGTGGGCCGTCGAAGAGACCGGGAGAAACTCGGTAATTCCCTGGACAACTCCTAAGATAATGGCCTGAAGATAATGAAAAAGCATGCCCTTATACTACTCTTTGCGTCTGGTTTGACGCAAGAATACTATTTGAATGAGGCGATGATTTTCTTATGGATTTCAGTAAGAAGGGCTGGATCGACCTTGGGTTTGCGGTCATAGGTCATAAGTCCGTTGATCTCTTGTTCAACATCGATCAGCTGGGTGTAGCAAAAACCGGCCAGGAATGTGAGGGAGAGAACGCCTTCCATAAGGTCACGGTAGCGGTCCATCAGTTCTTCCACGCTGTTGATCGAACCGTAGTGCTGGTAGAGGACATCACGTTCAGCTTCAGGAATATCTTGAGGAACCATGAGCAATCCGCCAATTTCTGAAAGAATGATTGGCTGGCCACGATACTTTGCCCCACGTGCGAAGGTGCGGATTCCATTGGCCCAGACTACGTCACGGAGCTTTCCGTGCTCGAGCATTTCTAAGTATCCTCGGCGAAGCTCTTCTCCATTGGCGGCGTAGTCGTGGATGGCGCAGATGTCGGTAGTGTCTGAGTGTTCCCATCCGTCATTATCAATAACCGGGCGATAGGGGTCAAAGCGGCGAGTAAGAGCCACGAGGCGCTCGATAAAGGCGTACTGACCCGGGTGGTTTTCCTTAAGATCAGGAACTCCCCAGCTTTCGTTCATTGGAACCCAGGCCACGATGCAGGGGTGGTTGTAGTCACGGCGCACTGCTCGTTCCCATTCGGCCGCCAGCCATTCCTCAGCTTTTGGTGACCAGGCCCTGGCATTTGCCATTTCTCCCCATACCATCAGTCCCAGCTTGTCACACCAATACAGCCAGCGAGGATCTTCCATCTTCTGGTGTTTTCGTGATCCGTTAAAGCCAAACTTTTTGGTCCATTCTACGTCAGCCCTTAGGTCATCGTCAGTCGGTGCGGTCATCCCTCCTTGTGGCCAGTAGCCCTGATCAAGCACCATTGCCATGTAAGTTGGTACGTTATTAAGCATTACCTTTCCTTTTTCGACATGAACGGTACGAAGGCCGGCATAGGATTTTACTTCGTCTAGCAGCTTGTCACCTTCAAAGAAACGAACGGTCAGGTCGTAGAGATGGGGATTCTCAGGAGTCCAATATTCAGGCTCGGCAACGCCAAGGCGGAGATGAGCAGTTGCGAAGGTGGTTTTCTTGCGAAGGCGAACCACTTCCTGCCCTTTGCTTGAAAGCACTACTTCGATTTCCCACTCGATTGATGGGGCATGGAGGAAGACAGCGATGTCAAAAGAATTGGTAATGGCAGAGGGGGTAATCTTTAGGTCGTCGATTCGCATCTGGGGAACCGGTTCCAGCCAGACAGTCTGCCAAATACCGGTAGTGCAGAAATAGTCGATTTCGGCTGGTTTTCCGTTTACCGATTGTTTTCCGCGTGGCTGATGAGGATCCTGACGGTCTTCTACTCTCACTACTATTCGATTCTCTCCAGTGACAAGATAAGGGGCGATATCAAAGGAGAATGAGATATGTCCGCCTTGGTTATGTCCTACTTCTTTTCCGTTTACCCAAACAGTACTGCGATAGTCTATGGCTCCAAAGTGCAGGAGCAGGTCATCCTGGGCCCATTCGGCGGGAGCCTCAAAGGTGCGGGCATACCAGACGATCTCATGAATATCTTGCTCGTTAATGCCTGAGAGTTTGGTTTGGTAGGCAAAAGGAACAGTAATTTTCCGATCGAAGCTACGGCCATCAAACCATCCTTCTGTTAGGCCCTTGTCTTCATCGTCGTAGGTGAATTCCCACTCTCCATTTAGATTGGTCCAGCGGTCACGAACGAATTGGGGGCGGGGGTACTCTGGGCGTGGGATGGTGATATTTTCCATAAAATAATTAATTGCAAGAATTTATTTTGAGCTATGAGTCCAGCATTTTCTGTGGTACGAATCACAGATATTCTTCGTAACCCATCTTTTTTAACAGGCTTTTTAGTGAACGGCAACCTTTCGAGGTGATTGGTCTAGGATAAGTGGTAAGGGGAGCTGTTTTTCTTAAGTAAGCCCTGCTAACTCGAAGATGGTGTAGGTTGCGGCCAGAGTTATGAGTACGGCGGCTAGCGATTCTACGAGGGTGTGTCTTTTGCGCCGGATGCGGGCAAGTGAGATGACGGGTACGAAAAGAAGAAGAAGCAAGAGGAGCTCATTAATAGTGTAGGCGGCAATCATGGAAGCACTGGCAAAGGTGGCGGCGTGAATACTCACTTTCTTCCATTTCTCGGTGAGCACGAGAAAGATGAGGCCGTTTATGAAGAGGGCAATTGCTACGTAGAGAATGGTTGGCGGGGCTGCGACTGAGTAAAAAATAACCGAAACCACAAAGGTCCCGGCGATGGCGGCTCGAAACGGCAGCCCTCTTTGTTCTCTAACAGCTACATGAATGTCAGTGATGGTGCCCCGCTGAATGCCCAGCATTATGACCAGAAGAGGGAGGCCGATGATAAAAAGGATGAAAAGGAAGCCAAGCAAGAAAAACTGGGTAGAAGAAGTGGAGTTTGCCCCGATTGCCCACAGACCAAACCCGGCAAGCACTAGAAAAGGGCTGGTGAGAGTGGAGATGAATGCGGCCGACTTGTCGAGGAAGGCTTCTCGGTTGTTCATGCTGTAACTATATCAGAGAATTGCTCTTTACATGACGGGAGTAAAAAAGCCGCCCTTCCACAGTGGTGGGGGCGGCAGAACGGTCATAAGACGGTAACGGCAAAGTCTCTTACGCTGATACCTGAGGCAGCTACCACTTTCTCTACCCGGTTCCAGTCAGTAGTAGCCAGGTCATTTTCTACAAAGTTTATGCACTCTGCTATCGTGCAGTCCGGATTCCGGGAGCTCATTTCCAGGGCGACTCCTACTCTGTCCAAGTCCCAAATAATAGGGTGCTGCTTCCATTTCATGAGGGTTAGGGCGCGAGTAACGAAGACGCTGCTGTAGCTTTCAGAAAAGATTTGGATGCCGAATAGCTCCCAGATTTGTTGAGGATCAGGATCCTTTTCCTGGCTGTTAAAAAATTGATGAGTAATTCTTTCAGACAGCCGTGCGCTAGGAGGCATGGCCTTTATCAGTGCGCTCAATTCTTCACCGATGACTCTTCCCATTGGGGAGCTAAGAAATCTGGTGTAGTACTCTGGCTCTTGCTCAAGAAGAATTGCCTCCTGGCCAAGTATTTCCTCGTGTGACTTAAAATTAGTACGAACAGCGGGATAAACCCGTAAGGTCTGGGAAAGTGCAAACGCCCTGTATTGGGCGCGTGGTTTTACGGTACTCATGATTTCCTCCTCAGGATTTTCAAGATACTGCCATACTTAAGCTATATCATGAAATGCAGGAAAGGCAATAAATAATTCTTTAATAAAAAAAACGATCCAACTGCATAGGAATTGGATCGTTGAGACGTGAGGGTTACGAAATGTCCCGGGTAAATGTTTGGGTGGGAACTAGGCCTTGTGCGGTAAGGATAGCGACTGGCCTGCCTGATTCATCCACAACTTCGGTTTCGTTGCAGGCTATTTCGACGGCGATATCGATACAGTAGGAAGCCAGGTTATTCGCCAGTGTGATGACCCCTTCGGAGTTTGCTATTTCTACCGCTCTCTTTATGCCATCTGCGTAGACACCAATTTTGGTAAGAATCTCACCGGTAACTGGAAAGTGCTTCGCTAAATCCAAAGCTTCATTAACGAGGGGGCCGACTGAGGGGTTGGGGCCACCGATTTTTGCCCATAACCTGGCAAGCTCAGAAGCTTTTCTTCGGAAGTCTTCCTGGGTTTGTTGACCGAGCTTTTTCTGAAGTAGCTGTGTTTTCACAATATTCGCCTCCGGATTTCCGTTGAGTAATGCCTGGGCATATCTCAACAAGTGGTCGAATAATACCAGGATGTGAAGAATTTTCAACCTAGAGAGGGTTTCTTGTAGGTAAAGCTGGGCCATCCATTCAGAGCACTGCAATGCCCGAATTTGATTCCTTTGTTAGGCTTCGTTCTCACTTGAGAGGCCGAGATCTTCCTTGCTAACGCCTAACAAATCGTGCAAGTACTGAAATAACTCCTCAGGCTGGTTATTTGGGAAGTGTGCAATTATCTCATTTGGTGAAATAGTGTCAGGAACAAGGTATTCTTCTTCGTCCAAGCCGTAGAGGTCAATTTCTTTTGGACGATTGACTATAGAGTCGGTAGGTACCCCTATCACGTATATATGGTATTGGCTGCGCTCTTCTTCTGTGGCCTGATTTCCTGTTCCTGCTTGAGCGCAAGGTATGTTTGTAGTAGTCGATATGAAAGAAGATCGGCCAACTGCGCTCTGATTATTTGCTAGTTCATCCGCAATATTTGAAGTACTTAGCTCTTTTTCTCGCCATTTTTCTCCGTATAAGAGAAGGTTGGCATCCTGGGGAGATCTTAATTCTTCGGTAAGCATCTTCGTGGTGCGTTTTAGATACGCATAAGCATACGAATAAAGGCCTTTTCTCTCTATTCCTTGATAGTCACCTCGAAGCACTATCATCTTTCCGTCCTTAATAAATTTTGGATTCAATTCTGGTTTCCATTTCTCAAACTGTAGCTCGCCTATAGAGCTTCGGGGTGGATAGTGATGCTCGGCAAGTATGTCTTGAGGTTTGTGTTCTGATTCAAAAACCTCTTTTCGACTGATCAAAGCCATCAATTCAGGATCCTGACTAACTTCTTTTGTGTAAGTTTCCCAAATTGACTCAAGTCTCATCGTTTGTTCCTCGGGTGTCTCGGTAGCAGTAGGTTCTTGTGATGGGGCAGCAATTAGTTCTGTCTGGTTTGGAATACCTGATTCTTTGAACATTCGAAAAGTTAGGTATGAGTAAGCAAATCATACTTCCTCCCGCCAACAAAGGCCAGCAATCACCTTACGGTAATTCCTGGCCTTTGGCGGAAGGGGAGAGATGTTCGGATCTTTTAGCGGCAGTTGAATCCTCACGGCTTTCTCGACCTTGCGAGAAGCGCCATCGAACTCTAACGAGCTCAAATTCTCCTGTCCCAACCAAAAGAAAAACTGCCACTTTCGTGACAGCCTTTCTTTTGGCGGAAGGGGAGAGATTCGAACTCTCGGGACTTTCATCCGACGGTTTTCAAGACCGTTGCATTAGACCACTCTGCCACCCTTCCAAACGGTTGCTTAAAAGCTAACGCACAGCGAATATATCATTTACAGGTTATTTCGTCAAAGCGGAGAAGAGCTCCTGCAGTTCGGGGGATGAGCTCCAGACCTGAATTAACTTTTGCTCAAACCCTTTTTTGAAAATAGGCCCGACAGTTTCCATGTTCTCGGTGTTTTGGCTGAGACGGGAAGTGAGTAGCGGAAGGAGCTCAGTAAGCACGGGAGTTTTGGCAAGCTGGGAGCCAGGTGTTGCCGAGGAAGCGAGTGCCAGGGGATTTCCCGACAAAGGAAGTGGTCCACTGACAGCTAACAGGTTGGAGAAAATCTTAGGATCAACTGAGATGACTCCCTCGATCTTCTTGGTGGATTGTCCGGGAAATACCTGGGCCAACGAAGCTGCCATTTGTTCGAACGAAGCGGGTTGAACTGGAGGAAGCGGTGTGGCTCCGTAAGTGTAATTGGTGATAGTTCCTTTTTGAGCTTCGATGAGTGCGTATGGTGGGGGCGGAGTTGAAGAGGGATTCCCAAAGACCAGTATCCAGGCATGGGATGTGTCGTCCGAAGATCCAAGTGCAGGGCGCAGCTTATTGGTCAGCTGGTTGGCTTCGCTTACGAAAGAATGGGCCTGGCTAACACTGTGCTTCAGGGCCAGTAATTGTTTTCGGTCGCCAAAGGCAATCCAGTCAGGAATATTTTGGAACTCCTGATTGGCATCGGCAAGATTCGTCTCGACTTCTTGAATCATGGCGGAGCGGGAGGAGTGCCATTCCAGATATTTCTTACTGCTTTCGGAAAGAAGCGAAGTAAGGTCTGGGGTTTCTGGATTCGCTAAGGTAGGAAAGCTTCGAACCAAGAGTGCCGCATCCCTGCCGGCCAAGGCCAAGGAATGGTTGGCTTTGATCAGTCTGACTTGCCAGCGGAAAGGTGGGAGAACTGAAGTTATTTTTAACAAATAAGGTGCTTGTTGTAGGCGTGAGGCGCTTTCCTCAAAGGCATCGCTGGCCTTGGCAAAAGAGTTTGCCGATAGCTCAGGGTTGGTAATCAGGTAATGCTGGCCATTTTGCAGCTCAAGAAGCCCTTGTTTGGTGGAAGGAGCGGAGATGAGAGAAAGAATCAAAAAGGAACCTAAAACGTACGTCGCCAGGACTACAAGCGCTAGGTGGAAAAGACGTTTTGAAACGTGAAATCGGGTGGTCATGCCTAAGTCGATATGCTATGCTTGAAGAGCTTATTTACCTCACCTAACGATGAATACCAAGCGTCCACTACTGGTTACTGCTCAGCGAATATGGTTGTTCGCTTTTTTGTTTGCCATACCGTTCTCTACCGCTTACATCGTTAATACTACGGTCGCCATAAGTTATATTAACATGTTCTCAGTCGTCTTTATCGGCCTGGGCGTGGTTAATATGCTGCTCAAAACCATTCCGTACAGTCCTGTAGCCGATCGTAGAACAGTGGGGGTCATTTCTCTTCTGTTTGCTGCCATGGCTTTTGCCCTTTTGTTTACAGATCCGGTTCGAGGAGGAATAGGTTTTTGGATCAGCCGTCTGACCCAGCCGTTTTTAGTAGGCTGGTTTGTCTACCACATGCTGGCAGCCAAGGTTTTGAAGATCGAAGAGATAGTCAAAGCCCTGGCCCTTTCGCTGATTCCATTGGTGATCGGAGGAGTGCTACAAGTTGCCGGAGTCATTCCATTCCAAGATCCCGGACGAGTAACCGTTCTTTATCGCTGGCCTAACACCTTTGCCAGGTATGTGGAAATCTTATTGCTACTCTCTCTTCCTTATATATGGTTCAAAACAGGAAAAAACCGGACCTGGTTCTTGGCATTGTGGATAAGTGGACTGCTCCTTTTGTTAGCCAGCCTTTCCTATAACGCAGCTGTTGGAGTCATAGTTTCTGGGTTTATATTTCTGGCTTTGCTTCCTCGTCAGTACCAAAAAGTTCGGGTTTCATTGATGGCCGCCCTTATTCTCATTGTGACAGTTGCGGCTTTTAATGCTCCCAAGCTTCCCAAGTGGCAGACCAGTATCAATGACAGCAAGGAAACCAGGCTTGAGTTCTGGGGCGTGGCCGTCCAGACTATCAAGGTTAACTTTTGGACCGGTATTGGCATCAAAGGGTGGGAAAACCAATATACCCAGCTCGTGGAGCGTTATGACAAGAATGAGCACCTTAACTATGCTTCCCAGCAGCCTCACAATGTTTTCCTCGACAGTCTGCTGAAGGCCGGACCTTTGGGCCTGATGGCGGTTACGCTTATTCTTCTGTGGCCAATCATTCGTGGGTACCAGTTATTTAAGCGGCAAGATTTGGAAAAATACGGATGGTTTGGAATGAGCGCCTTGCTTTATGGGACAGGGATGCTCCTCTTCGGTCTCATCGACGATCCTCTGTGGAGCGATGACACCATGCCGCTTTTGTTTATAGTTTTGTTTGCCTTGGCTTATGCCTACGACCACCCAAAGTCCGCCTTAAAGAAATCTGAATCATGAAACTTTTCGTCACCGGTGGAGCCGGTTTTATTGGCAGTAATTTCATTCTGCACTGGTTGAAAAATCATCCTGATGACCAGATCGTCAACTTTGACGCTCTTACCTACGCCGGTAATCTTGAGAATTTACGTTCGCTTGAAGGTGATGATCGTCATATTTTTGTCAAAGGAAATATTACTGATGCCGAGGCGGTTCGTGAGGCCATGAAAGGCTGCGACATGGTGGTGCATTATGCGGCGGAGACCCACGTTGACCGTTCGGTTACTGGCCCTGGAATCTTTGTCAGCACCAATGTGATTGGTACTCAAGTTTTGCTTGATCAGGCCATGACGCTGGGAGTTAAGCGTTTTCACCACATTTCAACTGACGAGGTCTTTGGAGACCTGGAACTGGAAGGCGATGACAAATTCAATGAGGAGACTCCTTATAATCCAAGCAGTCCTTACTCTGCTTCCAAGGCCGGTTCTGACATGTTGGTTCGTGCCTATCATCGTACCTACGGCCTTCCTATTACGATCAGCAACTGCTCAAATAACTACGGCCCCTTCCACTTTCCTGAAAAACTGATTCCCTTGATGATCCTGAATGCCATGGCTGACAAGCCATTGCCAGTCTACGGTGACGGCCTCAATATTCGTGACTGGATCCATGTTGAAGACCACGCCCGAGCAGTCGAACTTGTTTTGGAAAAAGGAGTGGTGGGGGAAACCTACTGCGTGGGTGGTGAATCTGAGCGTACCAATATCTACATCGTCAAGAAGATCTTGGAAATCTTAGGTAAGCCTGAAAGTCTTATCCAGTACGTGACTGACCGTCCTGGTCATGATCGGCGTTACGCGATCGATAATACGAAGATTCGTTCCGAGCTTGGCTTTGAGCCTCAGTATTCGATTGAGGAAGGCCTTGAGAAAACCATTAAGTGGTTCAAGGAGAACGAATCATGGTGGAAAAATGTGCTGAGCCAAGAATACGCTACTTATTATGAACAACAGTATGGCAAACGATAAGGTCCTTATTTTTGGTGGAGGGTATCTTGGTAATCGGATTCGGGATCATTTTGGGGAGAACGCCCTGATTTCTACGGCTGACATTACCGATCTTGAGGCGGTCAAGGAGGCAATCCAGGCTAGCCAGCCACATGTCGTAATCAATGCGGCGGCTAAGACGTTGACCGGTGAGCTGGAAAAGCCTGAGAATCAAGCCGAAGGATACCAAGTAAATGTCCAGGGAGCGGCAAATATTGCCTACGCCTGTCGAGAGGCCAGTGTTTTCATGGCCCACATTTCGACTGGCATGATGTTTGACGGGCCAGATGTCAGAGAAGCAGATACCCCGCAGCCTACCAACTATTACGCCTGGACCAAGGCGTGGGCAGACGCACAGCTGGTTCCCCTCATGGGCGATAAGGTAATGATTGCACGCATCCATACTCCACTTTCCAAACATGCTAATCCCCGAAATCTGCTAACCAAGCTCCAAGGCTTCGACAAAGTAGTTGGGGAGCCGAGCTCGCTTACCGTGGTGGAAGATTTTCTTGCTGCCCTAGAGCAATTAGTGGAAAAACGTGCCAGCGGTATTTACAATGTGGTAAATCCTGGCAGCATAAGTCTGTAC
>JAJFBK010000088.1 GCA_020696955.1 Patescibacteria group bacterium
ACTGCCTGGAACAGCACATAGGTTTCAGTTTTGTTCCTTCTCTCCTGACCGAGCTTCAAAGCAATTATGACGTCCGCACCATCGTCGGGCTTCCGGTCATTGAGGTAAATCCGACGCCACTTGAGGGTTGGGGGAGAATCCTCAAAAGAATGTTCGACATCCTGATGTCAGCTTTCTTGATAATCCTATTCTCACCACTCTTCTTACTGATAAGCATCTCCCTCTTGATAGCCTCTCCGGGACCGCTCATTTACAAGCACAGACGAATTGGCAAGAACGGCCTCCCCATAGACGTCTGGAAGTTTCGGAGTATGAAATGGGAGTACTGCACGGGAGTGGGAAATTCTGGAGACAAAAAGTTTGCCGAGCTCTTAAAGAAAAATCCTGACCTAGCAGCCGAGTGGGAGCGAGATCATAAGCTAAAGAATGACCCAAGGGTAACGGTTCCAGGAAAAATCATCCGAAAAACAAGTCTCGACGAGCTGCCTCAGTTTTTCAATGTCTTGGCTGGAACCTTGAGCTTGGTTGGACCGCGACCAATCGTTGATGATGAAGTAAGCAAATACGGAGAAGGGGCCCGCATACTCTTCAGCGTTAAGCCTGGCGTAACAGGCTTATGGCAGGTAAGTGGGCGTAATGACGTCTCATATGAAGAAAGAATCAGCCTGGACACTCACTACATTGAACATTGGAACCTCTGGAGTGACATAGTAATACTTATCAAGACCGCAGCGGTACTCATCAAAAAGGGAGCCGGAGGAGCATATTAAAGACTACTTATGAAAATTGCTTTCGTACAAGACTGGTTAACGGGGTTTGCAGGCGGCGAGCAGGTATTGCTTGCCTTGCATGAACTTTATCCTGACGCCCCGATTTATACCAGCGTCTACAATAAGGAAAAGACTCCTCAATTTGACAATGCCACCGTCATTACTTCCTACCTTCAAAAGATTCCTGGCTTGAAATCCCGACATCAGATCGCCATTCCTTTGATGCCTTTGGCTTTTGAATCCTTTGACCTGAAAGAGTATGACGTTATCGTTTCAGTGGGCGGCGGTCTTTCTAAAGGGGTGATCACCCAGCCTGGGCAGCTTCATATCTCTTACTGCCACACGCCAATGCGCTATTTATGGCACATAGGAGGAGACAGCAGGGCTGACGGAATCATTCGCTCCCAAGTCTCGCACCGCCTCCGCATTTGGGACGCCGTATCAGCCAAGCGGGTAGATCGATTTCTCGCCAATTCCAAAACTGTAGCTGCCCGAATCAACAAGTTTTACCGATGCCCTGCCGAAGTAGTTTACCCTCCCGTAAAAACCGATTACTTCAAGCCTACCCATGAAGCTCCTGGGGATTATTTCCTATCAGTCTCAAGACTTATTAGCTATAAGCGGATCGACCTTGTTATAAAGGCCTGCATAGCTACCAAGTCCAAGCTAAAGGTAGTAGGCACCGGTCCAGAGGAAGCCTCTCTAAAAGAGCTCGCAGTCAACGCTCCCTGGATAGAATTTCTGGGCAGGGTCTCAGACGAGGAACTCCCCGGACTCTACACAAAAGCAAAGGCCTTTCTTTTTGCTGCCGAAGAAGACTTTGGCATTGTCCCAGTAGAAGCGATGAGTGCCGGCCGGCCGGTGATTGCTTATGGAAAGGGAGGCGCCACAGAAAGCGTTGCCGAGGGCTTGAGCGGGGTTTTCTTTAAAGAACAAACGAGTGAGAGCTTAGCGGAAGTATTAGTCTCTTTTGATCCTGCGGCCTGGAATAGTCATGCAATTCATGATCATGCCACCACATTTGACAAAAGAGTCTTCTCAGAGCGTATAAAAAAGATTATTGAAGGGTAAACAAAGACTAGATGCTTGTGTTCGGTTTTTATTCGGTTTATAATGCCTGTGAACGCCTGATTTCACTTCTAGTAGCCCATGTGCTACACTTAAAATATCTTGTGTGATTAACTTGTTTCCCTATGCCAGACACCGAAAAAAATCTGACCCCCACAGCCCAATACGGTGCTGATCAAATTACCGTTTTAGAAGGTCTCGATCCGGTTCGCAAACGCCCAGGAATGTATATCGGAGGCACCGGACATGATGGTTTGCACCACCTCATTAAAGAGCTTCTCGATAATGCCATCGATGAATCGATGGTCGGCATCTGTAATCGCATTCGTCTTGTCATCAATCCAGACAATTCAGTAAGCGTCGAAGACAACGGTCGCGGTATCCCCGTAGACAAACATAGCAAGGGTGGAAAATCAGCTCTCGAAGTAGTACTGACGGTTCTACATGCCGGCGGTAAATTTGGCGGCGGCGGCTATAAAGTTTCCAGCGGTCTTCATGGAGTAGGTGCTTCTGTTGTCAATGCGCTCTCTGTCTGGCTCAGGGCCGAAGTAAAAAAAGACGGCAAGCTCCACACTCTTTCCTTTGAATACGGGAAGGCTACCTCCGAATTACAGACCGGACCAATCCCAGATTCAGATGAGTGGCTACGCCAGCCAGGAGACGGTACCCGCATCACGTTCTTGGCAGATGACAGTATTTTCCCTTCAACCGAATGGGATTACGACTATATCACTGACCGAGTAAGAAACAACGCCTACCTCACTAAGGGGGTAACGTTTGTGGTCTCTGATTACCGAGCCGGACTTCCTGATCCTCTGGTCGGGGACCGCCAAAGCCACACTTTTTATTTTGAAGGAGGCATCTCTTCCTATGTTCGCCACCTCAACAAAAACCATGAGACCATTACCGACCCTATTTTCTACGTTGAAAAGACGGTAGGAGACTTTCAGGTAGAGGTGGCCATGGCTTACGCCGACGACTTCAATGAACGTATGTATGCCTTTGCCAACCACGTTCATACAGCTGAGGGAGGAACTCACCTTACTGGTTTCCGTACCGCCCTTACCAAACAGGTAAACTCCTACGCACGCGCTAACAACCTTCTACGTGAGGCCGACAGCTCCTTGACGGGTGAGGACATGCGAGAGGGACTTACCACCGTTATTTCCGTCAAGCTTCCTGACCCTCAGTTTGAAGGCCAGACCAAGTCAAAGCTCGGTACGCCTGAGATGCGCTCTGTTGTAGATTCAGTAGTAAGCGAGGGACTCGAATATTACTTCAACGAGAACCCCCAGGCGGCCAGAAAGATTATTGAAAAATGCTTACTGGCTCTTCGGGCCCGCTTGGCCGCACGAGCCGCTCGT
>JAJFBK010000089.1 GCA_020696955.1 Patescibacteria group bacterium
CTGAAAATAGATCTTTTCCTTCCGAAGAAACCTGAACACCTCTCGTTCAGGCCCGGTATTCTTCCCCTTTATAAGAGACATTACCTCACTTCGCTTCTCTTTAGAGAAAATATCAGCCATACCTATATCTTTTCACGAAGTTCTTCTGGAATTTCATGAATAAACCTGGAAACTGAGTTACTCTGAAGTAACCCGTAAAGCCTTCTTTCAAAAGCATAAAGCAAGTAAAGCCGATCTTTGGCCCGGGTAATACCCACATACGCTAACCTTCTCTCCTCCTCCATCTCCAGCTTTTCGGTCAAACTCCGACTGTGAGGGAAGATTCCTTCTTCCATTCCAACCATAAATACCACTGGGAACTCGAGACCTTTAGCTGCATGCATGGTCATCAGGGTGATTGATCCTTCATCTGACACTTTGGCGTCAGCTTTTTGTTCAAGATCTTGAACAAGTGCAACATCCTCCAAGAACTGCTCAAGACTTTCCGCCCGCTCTGCTGCCGTCCGAAGTTCTTGTACATTTTCATACCGGCTCTCCCCCTCAATGCTGCCGTCAAGCAAAAATTTCTTATATCCGGCCTTGTCGAGAATCAAATCAATGAGTTTTGCCACGTTACCCTCGACTGCCGATGCACCCAACTCCTCAATAAGGGTCATAAAACCGACTACTTTAGGTGGTAACATGCCTATATCTCGGAGGTCGATGCCTCGAAGGCTGGCAACTGTCTTGGTACCGATTCCCCTAGCGGGAACGTTCACAACCCTCTCAAATGAGAGCCAATCGGCCCGATTATGCACCAATCGAAGGTAAGCCAGGATGTCTTTGATTTCCTTTCGCTCGTAGAAACGCACTCCGCCTACAATCCGATATGGGATGTTATAGCGAAGCATGGTTTCTTCCAGTCCGCGTGACTGGGCATTGGTTCGATACAGAATTACGCAATCATCCAGGGACTGCACCCCTTTAGCAAAGCCGCCGTTAACCAGGCCACGAATTTCTCTGACAATAAACTCAGCCTCATCCTTCTCATTTAGACATTCCACCACAGTGATCGGCACACCTTCAGGTCCATCTGTCCAGAGCTTTTTGTCACTCCTCTGCTCATTCTTTGAGATCACGGCCTGGGCCGCATCCAGAATAGTCTGGGTAGAGCGATAATTCTGCTCAAGCTTAATCACCTTTGCATCAGGATAATCAGATTCAAAATCTAGGTATCATCAAAGTCCATTCCGTTCGCCTTCGTCAACAAATCCTGGTACTTCTGATAAACCATTTGCACGGTGTGCTGCCAAGGCCCAACTGCATACTGGCCATATTGGTCAGGTGTCAGCATCTCATTCTTGGCTCCAGAGATCTGGGAGCGAATGGCCTGAGGACTGTACTGCTTCGGGTTCACCTTTAATTCGTCCATTGCCCTCTTCACCACTGTCAAAGCATCACCTTCGTCAAAGATCACAAAGGAAGAAGTAAGCCCGAGTGCCGCCTTATTCAATTCTCGGCGAAGTATCCGTACGCAGACAGAGTGAAAGGTGCCAAGCCAGGGAAGCGTGAACTTATCTTCACCTTCATATCCTAGAAGCTTACCAATTCGCTCCCTCATCTCCCCTGCTGCCTTATTGGTAAAGGTTACGCAGAGGATATGAAAAGGACTCACCTTCTTCTCTCGGAGAAGATAGGCGAATCGATGGGTTAAGGCCTTGGTTTTGCCACTACCGGCTCCGGCGAGAATGAGTACCGGGCCTTCGGTGGTGAGAACAGCTTCTTTTTGCTCCTGGTTCAGAGATGAGAGAATATCAGACATAGGCAAATCATACGACGGATAGCTTTTTTTGTAAAATAAGTGTAAAAAATGAGCAGGAAGAAAATCTTTGACAAAGAGGTGAAGCGCCATGATGAGAAGAACATGCTCTCAAATTGAGAGGATACGCCTTACTAACTTTAGGGAAGACGCCAAGCAGCTCCGGTCCTCGCCTCTTGATCCGGCGATTAACGTAGTTGTTGTCAATGCATACTCAAGTTCCAAATTCACCATTTTCCAGTTTCCTTTTCGATTTCAAACCGCTGGAAAGGCAGGAGGAACCTTACGGCTCATCCTAAGAGATCCTTCTCTTTTCAGAAATTTACCGATTCATGCAATGACGAAAACCCTTGTCGATCAGAAGGGAAACGGACATGTTGAAATTGAACGGTATGTGGTAAAGGCTGGTGTATCCAGGAGTGGCGCCATATGTCTTGCCAAACGACCTCGCCATGCCTATCGTCCTGTCATCACCCATCTTATAGTGGGAAGTCTTATCGACGAAAAGCATGCAAGAAATGCGGCGAAGGCCTGCCGAATGAACGACTCGGCTGGTTATTCTCTGGATCTTTCTCTTCCACCTAAGATCAGGCCGGCCACCGAAGATTGCCTGAGCGCAGAGAATATGAGCCAGATCGTACTTGAGTATCAGAGCATTTTTTCCAGATCAGATGCGGCCCATGTGGCTAATTGCGAAAGGTGTCAAAAGCTTTTCACCCGAACCCGTCGCTTCATCACCCAGGCAGAAGTGATGGCGCACTAACCATTCAAAGCCGCTACCCCAACAGGGTGGCGGCTTTTCTATTTTCATGGTATAAAAGACAAGCTTTTGCACATTTGAAACCCAAAGGAGCCTGAAATATGGAGACCTTAACTGCAGCAACGAGAGCGAAACTGCTCTCTGAACTTCCGTTAATCGCCTATTATTATGAAGTACCCAGTATTCCAGTCTTGATTCCCGAGCCAGACTGCACTGGCTTTTTACTGAGATACCTCCCCCTTCAAGGCCACCTTAAGTGTCACCTAGAGCTTAGTCAGGGACATTTTTTATGGCCAACTGAGGAACATGCCTGGATAACATCCGTTCCTATGGCAGGACTTGTGGCATGCCAATATAACACACTCTACTGGCGTGAGCTTTCAGTTGTAGGGCCTTTGCTTTCTTTGCCTTTTGGTGACCCACTCCTATACTCCCTGGTCTCTACCCCCTTCCTTACTCAGCCTTCCTTTCGCAAGGCTTGCGAGATAACTAGTTCTTATCTCATGGACAAGGAAACTGATACTTCTCCACTCCAGGTATCTCTTAGATCAGGATGCCCCAACCTCGATAGAATCCACGAGGTAATCCAATCAGGTAGCCCGATCTTTACCCAAAAGGAATCACGGCACATTGACAGGTGCAGCCACTGCAAGCCATATATTAATGCCTTAAAGCGAGAAGTCCGGAGCTTCGCTCATTCTTCTTACGCTTAACGCTCTTTTAACTGCCAGCCATTACGGTTGGCAGTTTTTTATTCGTCAGGCAGATATCTTTTCAAACTGCTAGCTTCTCGGTGAAAATACCAAGCGCAGGCGGACCCAATCAGGACCCCTGCCAGAACATCGGTAGGATAATGCACTCCGGCAAAGACTCTTCCCAGCCCAACCGTAATCGCAATCAAGACCGCCAGTGCGCCAATCCTTCTATAACCGCTCAGACAGAGGCTTACGGCCACCGCAAAGGCAAACATGGCATGACCAGAAGGAAAGCTGTTTTCGTCCACTTTAAAACCAATCCAGAGGAGTTCTGGGTGGGTTATGAATGGGCGTACACGTAAGTACACAAAAACTGAGAGGCTCTTCAGGGCCAAAGTGGCAACCAAAGACATCACTGCTAGCATCACGGCTTTCCTTGAGCCAAGATGACGAGACTTCACTTCTCTCTTTTTCCAGAGATAAAGCAGTAAAAGTGGCAATAAGACTATGGCATACTCAGCCGCAAAATAAACCAGATTATATGCGAATCTTGAACTATTGGTAAAGGCCACCGCATCACTAAGAAGGGCGAAGTCAATCTGGCGAATTAGATCAAGAAGAGCTATGAACATGAACCCATGGTATCATGACTTTATGACACTCTCCACTGCCATTGAAGAATTCCTCGAGCACCTGGTGATTGAGAAGAATCGATCACCTAAAACTATAGTGGCATACCGTCACTATCTCACTCGGTTTTTGAGTTGGCTGAAGAAGGATCAAGATGTTGAAAGCATTACGGCTGACCAGGTTCGTAAATTTAGAGTTTACTTAAATACCCTTACCGACGACATGGGTGAGCCTCTCCAGCTCCAAACCCAGACCTATCATGTTATTGCGCTCAG
>JAJFBK010000090.1 GCA_020696955.1 Patescibacteria group bacterium
AAGTCTGAGCACCACAGCCATTATCGCATCAGCTTCGGCAATATTTCCCTTACGTAAAGCTTCGCCCCATTGACTGCATAGCAATCCAAGCGCTTCGTAACACCTAGGATTTAAAATAGAATCCATTGCACGCTCCTTCAAAACAAGAATGGGATACAGTAACACGAAATCAGATACGTGTCAATGTGGAGCAAGTCTTAAAAGGAAAAACTCAGGCCCCTTGTCGTGGCTCATTCAAACAAAAAAGTCCGAACCAATTGGTTCGGACTTTTTCAAATTACTTCTCCAGCACGGCTATCCAAAGATGATACTCGGGTAGTGGGTCTGGGGTTCCGGTAGGAACCGGATACGGACTTCCTCCCCTGGTCCGTGTATCAACAAAGGTGGTTCCCAGGACGCAGACTCGCGTCATGCCTGGAGTAGCGGCTACCGCCCATACAGGACTAAGGAGTGCTCCAGTATTTATTGCTGCAACTTGGGAGGCCTCGAGGAGGCTTCCAGGTGATCCAATCGTAGCCCTAGGCCTTGCCGAATATTCATCGGCAATTCCTCCCAACAGAAAACCATTTTGGTTCGCCATTCGCCCTGTCCGTATTACGGATTGGGAGTTTGGTACCGGTTCTGACGCAGGCACCGAACCTTCCGGATTCCAGTTCCCAGCAGAGTCCCGACGATACGTCGAGGTCTGCGAGGGAGTAACATGGACACCGTCTGATGCAACGAACCTCCATTCGGTATTGGTGATTTCCAGGGTGTTCTCGTCGATGAATCGGGCTGAGGCAACAAGGTTGCCATTTGCGTACCCGTAAGTAAGAATACTGGCGCTGCGAGCCTGGAAAACCCCTGTCGGGCTCGAAGGGACTCCGGGGATTGTTGGCCCCTCCGGTAAAGGAGGAACCGCCAACCCGCCGGCAGAACCGCCGCCGCAACCCGTTAGGGCTGTAATTAAGACCAGGCCTGCAATTACTTTCCCAACTTGTAAAAGTTTGTTTGAACGCATGTTTGCGCTCCTTCTTATCTTTTGCTTGACGCCGCATTAGCGCCCCTTATGAAGAGGCGAAGAGGCTTGGAGCAAGCCCATTCGTATTCTCATAAGACAATGGGAGATTCTAGCACATTTAAACGCTTTTGTCAATCTGTTCTAACCTGTTGATTAAAACGATTCTCACCATGAACAGCAGAACCGTGCTGTCGTGCTCCTCACTTTACTTGCCCTCGCTATTTGGTACCATGCCTATGCACGGAAGTCCCAGGATTTCTTTGAACAATGAAAAGCGAGGTGAGGAAGTGAGGTTTTTATCTTTAAAAAAAGCCGAATCGAATGTTCAATTATTGTTAGAGCTTGATGAAAGCAAGTCGCCGATTACCGTAGTGCACGTGGACGATGATCCAGAGTTTCTCTTGCTAGCCAGAATTACTTTAGAGCTCCACCTTCCCAAAGGCAGCGTTATAAAGAGTTACGAAAGCCCTCAAAAGCTCAGGAGCGCCATATCGGGACCTCATGCCACCATCAATGCCCAGAAGATTGACCTTTGGGTCATCGATCACGATATGCCCCATGAAAATGGAGAGAGCCTTATCACATTCTTAATGGAAACCATCAAGATATCAGGTAGCCATCCCACCATTGTCATGGCAACCCAGATCGATAAGTCGTCTCTCTCTGCGCACTTGCACGATCTCTTTCATCATAACAAGGCCCATAAAGTGATCTATTCCAGGAAAATAGACCTTTCCAGCGAACCTAGAAATGAGATCTTCAAATGGGGAGTTTCCAAATATGTCGAAAAATCTGAGTTAGCCCCTACAGTCTGACTCATGCCCAATCACCGTCCTCACTTTCGTGGGGGCGGTTTTTTAATCCTTTATCCCGCATCTTCTGCTACTATCAATCCATGAACACAGCAGTACTCAGCCAAGAGAAAGAAGTGTGGGACATTCTCCCGCACCAGGAATACGAGCGAGTCATGGCTTATTGCCTTGCTACAATCGGCTCCCCTGCCCAAGAGAGAAGGCTTGCTTTGCAGGTAACCGATTTTCATAGAAAAGATTTTGATACCAGGATCAGGATCACTAACGGCTCTCCCGTTCTTATTCAAAAAGGCGGTGACTGGAACGATGAAATAAGAGGAGAAAGCACGCTGGAACTGCCAAAAGATGCTCATTTTATCGTTTCCCTTTATGCAGCACTCAGGAATATGCTGAATTCAGACAATATTCAGAGAACGGTTATTCAGCTAGAGAATACCTTGTTTAGAACTGCCGAAGTTGAAATCAAGCTGACCAGACATATTGGCAAAAAAGATTTGTTCTCTTTTGAAGTTGAGCTTTTGGACGATAAAGGAAATTTAGAGGAATCCCTCAACGAACTCGGCCTGACACCAGACCTCTCATATAGAGACGACGTCTATTGGAAAGATTTCAATGCTGCGGTGAACATTGACGCCCATACTCTTTCAGAAGAAGAGTTAGTTGCTATGGTTTCTTCGTTTTTGCTCAACGGGTAATCAGGCCCCTCCATATATATTTAAAAGAAAAATCTTGCTCATTTACGAAGAGTGTTAAGAAGATTGAGAGACGAGCTTGACGGTAGATCGAACTTGTTCGGCCTGATCTTTTCCTAAGAATGTCAGTGCCTCTCGACCAACTTTGTAAATCAAATAAAGATCGGCCGGGTAGGCCTGAGCTTCATCGTAAAGCATCTCCTTGGTCTTCATTCCAATGAACGTGCGCTTTTCTCGTACGGGGATCTTAACGAACTGGGTATTTTGCGCATCAAAGGCCAAGATGCCCTTTATGCCCCCCTCGGTAGGCCAATAAGCCATATTGCCAAGTTCCACGTAGGGAGAATTGCCTTTCGACTGGGTGACTTTTTCAATCTGAACCAACAAGTTTCGAAGCCTTTCCAAGAGAACTGAGCAGTAATATTTTTCCTTTTGTTGAAATTTTTGTTGATAGGTTTCCTCAAGGGTATCGATAGTCTTTTTAATACCTTCCAGAGTAGCTGCAGCCTGTGGATAACTCTCCCCATCTTGAAGTTCTTCTAAAGTTCCTTTCAGTGTGTCCGCTCCATATAGATCAGGCTGGCCGGCCCAGCTAGCGCCGCAAGATACGCCGAGCGTACAAATTCACAGTATTCATCAGTTGCGAATTTGGCAGAAATATAAGGCGCCGCTTCACGCTGGGCCTTTTGAAAGTAAAAATAAGTATAGGCCACTTCCTTGAGATGGTCAGGAAGAGGAACCGACTCATCTCTAATAACTTGCTTAGTAAAACCCAAAAAATCACGAGCCGGCTTAGGAGACGGCTCTCGGCTGAGAAGCAATTCTCTGAGACGGCCCACTATCTCTTGGTATTCTCGCTCAGGGTCATAATCTTCTTCATGATAGTGGCCGTCCTCTTCCTGCTGTTTTATATAAGGATCAAAAGCTTC
>JAJFBK010000091.1 GCA_020696955.1 Patescibacteria group bacterium
CCTTTCTTTTACGATTAACAAAGGTGAAAAAATTGCAGCCATCGGACGAAACGGCGTCGGCAAAACCACCCTCTTCCGCATGATCTCCCAGGAAGATACGGAGTACCTCGGCAGTATCGAGATCCCGAAAGACGTACGCATCATCATGACCGCTCAGGAACATTTTGGCTTTGAAGAGCTGAACCCTGTCGAGTACATTCTTCGCTCGGTTCCTGAGTACCACGAGTTGAAACACATCGTGGACACCTACCCCGACCAAATGGGCGATGACATGGAAAAGATTCATGTTTACAGCGATGCGCTCCATACCTTTACCGAGCGTGACTATTACGTAATCGAGGATAGGATTGTCGATTCGCTAGCCGCCTTTGAAATCGATATCGAGAGGGCCTACGCTCCCCTCTCCTCTCTTTCGGGCGGACAGAAACGATTTGTCGAGTTGGTAAAAGTGCTTTACGGACAGGCCGATCTGGTACTCCTTGATGAGCCCACCAACCACATGGACTATGTGGGCAAAGAACTCTTTCTTAATTGGCTTCGAAATACCAAGCAAGCAGTATTCGTTATTAGCCATGACCGTGACGTACTCAAGGAAGTTGATGCCATCCTGGAAATAAAGGACAAGAAGATTTCTACTTATCCAGGAAACTACGATGCCTATTTGAAGCAAAATAGCACTGCGACCATCACCCAGGTTTCAAGCTACGAAGAAGGCCTCAAGGCCTTGGACAAACTGCATAAGCAGATTCAGGCTGCCCGTGCCCGAAAAGCTGGGGCCGGCAATTCCCGTCCTAAAGTCTTGGAAGAGCGCTTGATGCGTGAGCATGCCGAGCTGAAAGCCCGACTCAAAAAGCCTTCTTTTTGGATTGATCAGGATTCAGTTTCAGAAATGAACGACAAGAATACCGAGCAGTACGAGCGCTACAAGGACCGAAATATCAAAATCAGCCAAGGGCAAGTAAAGGAGTACAAGCATGTTTTGCTCCAGGCCAAAGAACTCTCAGTCGGATATGACAAGCCTCTTTTTGAAAACGTTCACTTCCAGCTGGAACATGAGGACAGAGTGTTTTTGAAAGGAAGGAATGGGGCCGGAAAATCTACCTTGGTAAAAACCATCCTTTCCCAGGCTACTGGCAGCGACACCCATGGCGCTACTATTTTTCATGGCAAGATTGAAGTCAGTCCCAAACTTCGGATCGGAATGTACGAACAGGAGCTTGACCCCATCTTTCTTCCCCTTACTTTGGAACAAGGCCTGCTTGAGGTTTACCATCAAAACAAAGTTCCCCTCGATACCCAGCGCATCAACCAGCTCCTGGCTATGTATTTGTTTGATCCGATTCAAGACAAGAAGTTGCGCATTAGCTCACTTTCAGGGGGTCAGAAAGCTCGTTTTCAAATTATTAAAATGCTCTGTACCAATCCGAACCTCCTTATCCTGGATGAGCCGACCAACCACTTAGACCTTCCTTCTATCGAAGAGTTGGAAGCCGCTCTGCAGACATACGCCGGAGCCATTCTCTACATTTCTCACGATAGCTACTTTACCAATAAGATCGGTGGAGACACCGTGCATATAGGTGTATAAAAAAAATGACTGCCAACAAAGTGGCAGTCATTTTAAAATTGCTCTCACCCCGGGAAAGGTGCCGGGACTGAGCTTCCCGACTGCTGTTTCAAGGCATGTCTATAGGCGCCCCTAAAAGCTAAAGAAAGAACGAAGAACGCAAGAGACCGTACATACCACTGAAAGAGAGATAAGTCTCCAAAGGGATAGACGCCGATCTTTCCGATCATCTCAGCCGCATAAAGCGATATACCAAGAAAAAAGTATCCTCCGGCAATGAAGTGCATAAGCCCTTCAAGCACCAAGCTTGCTGATCTCTTCCATGGAGAAGTCGCATCCTTCATGCAGGGATGCCGAGCGACAAGACCGAAAAACAAAATGACACAACCGACAACCAGGGGCAAACCATAAGAAACAGTTAGCAGCACCCTCCAACGATTGTTGGCTGGCAAAGAAAAAAGTGGAACTATTACCTGCCCCATAAAGAAGAAACCACCGGCTAATACCATCAACATTCTGGGAAATAAGACGTTGCAAAAATGATGGCAACCCCGCAATATGCTCTCTCCAAACCTTCGCATTGTAAAACGCTCCTTTGAGAAAATGTGGTTCACACCCACGACTAAGAACTATACCAGGAGGGATCGAACCGGTCAATTTTCAAAACCCATAAAAAAAGACCGCCCACTGATGGGCGGTCTTTTTTTATTTGAGAAAACTACTCAGTGGCTTTGGCGGTTCGCCCCAACCAGCGCCAATGACCGATAAATAATCCCAAAGCAATGACCATAAGAATGATACTGTTGGTAATGGTCCGCTGGCTATCAAAACGAACACCGGCAGTCTTCATCGTCTTGGCATCCTCATAGGCAGTTCTGAGCTCTTCATCAGTACTACTTGGACTGACTGCCGTCTGACCTTCAGGATTCAGGTATGCCTTGTTGGTAAGAATCTCATTTTTGTAGGACTCAAAAGTGTAAAGATTGTTGGCGCCAAAACGATAGTCGTTTACGAGAAGCGGGTTGCTCAGGTTGAAGATGGCATTAATAAGCATGGAAAGCGAGACCAAGGCAACGACGATACTGATCAAACATACCAAATAGCCATAGATGAGCGGGATGATACGGGAAGCAGGTTTTTCCATGGCTGAAGGCTTATTAGTAGATATTCTTAGCTTACCACCAGTCTTCTTTTTTGCAAAAGGGATTAGCGCACATGGAGCCCTTCTGCGATTTCTTCTATGAGTTTGGCATTGAAGGCCGGAAAATCATTAGGATTTCGACTGGTCACCATCAAAAAAGCCCCGAAGGGGGCTTTTCCTATTCGTACCTGAGGGCCTTAAGCGGGTTTAACCTGGCCGCTCGGATGGCCGGATAAAGACCGGTGAAAAGCCCGAGCGCCA
>JAJFBK010000092.1 GCA_020696955.1 Patescibacteria group bacterium
AATGATAGCATTAGGGGAGACAGTTCCTCGTGCGAATTCCAAGGTGGCATCTTCCAGGTCAGCCGTTGCATTGGCCGAATTGATGACAAACGAGCTGGAGGTAGTATTTGGCGTGCTCAAGCTTTCAAAGACAGCATTGGCGGCATAGAAATTTCGGAATCGGAAAGTGGCCGAACCTAGATCGTAAGTGGCGTCAGCGCTTGGAATCAAGTTAGAGGCCAGGCTGCTATTAACGACAAGGGCGTCACCGCTATTCGTTCCGAGGGTTGCGGAGCCTCCCACATTCACTCCTCCCTGCAGGCTGGTTGCGCCAACGGTCGTCAAGGCGCCAGATATAGTGGCAGCATTGGTAACTCCTAGAGAATAAAGGGTAGCAGCGCCACTGGTGGAAAGGGTAGAGAAACCAGAGCCACCTGTAACTGCCAAAGTGCCGGCAATAGCCGTGTTACCGCTACTAGCCGCCACCGTAAACTTATTAGTAGCTACCGAAAAGTTTCCTGAAGCATCCAGGGTGCCCGCAATACTAAGGCCTGAGGTGGCAACGGTCCCATTGATTGTCGGATCAGTAATGACCCCGGAAGCCAAATTCAAGCCGTTAACCGCTGCCGAAGAAAGCGATCCTCCGGTAATAGTGGCAGTGTTAATGTCGCCCGAAGTGGTCAAGGTCCCTATGGAAGTGGTACCTGAGACATTAAGGGCTCCGCCTACGGTTAGATTATTTGAAGCAGTGAGAGTGCCGGTTACCGTCGGACTAGTAATAACCGGGCCTGTAAGGGTTTTATTAGTAAGAGTGTCCGTGGTAGTCCGGCCAACCAATACGTCGCTTGAGGTAGGCAGGGTCAAGGTGGCGGAACCAGAGATTAAGCTCGCCACTTTAAGGTCGGCGAATGTCGAGCTGTCAGCACGGGCCAGAAGATCAAACCGATTGGAAGGACCGTTCCATTGCAAGGCGGCATAACTGTTAAGCGTTGGCCCCAGATAAAACCTCACTGAAGAGAGGTCGGTATTGTCAGTCTGCTGCCCACTATTGATGGTAAAGGCTTGGCTACTGGTTCCAGCTAAGTCAGTTGAGGCTACATTAAGGTTGTCCACATACAGACTGGCAAAGTGATTGGTGGAAGAACCCAAGTTTATACCTGAAGTAGTGGGAATAATGCTTGAGCCAACACTAACCCCGCCCTGCAAGGTAATGCCCCCGCTTTGGTCAATCAGTAATACGTCCCCAGGACCAGACCCGGCATGGGCTCCATCAACCGTATCAGCATTCAGGGCCATGGGAACTGCGGAAATCTTCTGGCGGGGAACCATTTCCGCATCGTCACCGACTGTGATACCAAGGTAATAACTAATTTCATTAAAAGTCAGGCTTGTGGGAAGGGGAGTGACACTTCCCAGTCTCACCGAGACTACGCCGTTGGTAACAGAAACAGTCTGAGTCTCGCTCCAAAGAGCGGTTCCACCGCTATCTACAGTGTAAACCCTCCTAAAGGAGATGTCATAGTTTCCGTCAGGGACCACTGACTCCGAAGAGGCAGATTTAAGCCGTGCTGAGAAGGGAAGTTCTCTGGTTATGGCAGCATTCGTATGGCTGGGATCCAAAGCAAATAAGCCCCCTAAGAAAATGAGCGGGAGCAAAGCAGATAGAAGAAAACGAGGAGCGAATATGAATTCGAATCGATTGCTCATCTGCAGGTTAGAATTACACTCATAGTATACCGTCAGACCGAGAAGGAAGTAAAGGACAACACCTTAAGAAGAAGTATTTCCTCCACAAGTAGTGCCCGACCACAATCCTCTCCCCGCCTCTCTTGCTTCCCGTTCCGCTTGTCTAAACTGATCCTGATACTTGTACGGAGCTTCATAAGTGTATTCATGAGCATATCCGTCAGAGATCATCCTCTGATTGAATAGGCTACCGTCCTCTAGTCGCACGTAGGCCAAAAGCCGGTCATAGGTATCTTTCTCCCCTTGTGTAGGATCTGACTCCAGCACAACACTCTTTCCTGTGAGCAACTCCTTTGCCCTATCGCTCGCCTCTTTCCCAAAACATTGTACTGGCTTCCTCGGGTCTACCGTTTCCGGGGTATCAAGGCCAATCAAGCGAAGCGTGGCAGAGGCCCCATCAATCTCCACCTTGATCGTATCTCCGTCCACCACTTCAATCACTTGGTAACTTTTCCCACTCTCAAAAGCCGTGGGCAAAGGAAGTGGAACCTCCTTTTGCGAGGAAAAATAAAAAGAAGCGGCCAGGATGACAAGCGTCACAACCTGAAGCCAAGGGGGGAACTTTTTGAAACCTTTGGGTAATTTCATTGTCTGGTGGTTTTTTAATTTTCAACAAAAATAAGAGCATTCGGCACATCACGGCCAGGCCCCCTTCGCATGATGCCCTTATAGGTCATGGCAGTTGAACCACCGCCATCAATGTTCATGGCATTATCAACTCCAAGCTCCTGCATGACGTAGGCCAGGTCATAAACAGTGGCACTTTGGATCACTACCACGTAGAAAGTCTGCCCCTTAAGACCCAGAGCCGCCCGTTGGACTTTGGCCGTTTTCTGATTGCTATCCAAGTGATCGTCCTTAACTGCATACCCTCCGCCCTTGATCAAAAGAGGCTTGGAACTTATCCCGGCATATGCTCCCCCACCGTAATAAACCCAGTCAGTATAGAACGTGGCTTTTCCAGTGCTACTAAACGCATAGAAAGGATCTTCTTCTCCCAGCTTATTATCTGCATTCATCATTTTTCCTAAGCGAGAGTTGAGTACCTTCCAGTAGAATGAGTTAGTCTTTCCGGCGCAGTCAGCATAGGAAGTAGGACAAAAGTAGGTGCCATTAATACCCGCAAATCCCCCATTTCGCTCCACGAAGCTTTTTACCGACCTGACTGGGCAGCCATCCGTACAATCGCTGTCATTCGCAGTATCAGCCACAACTTTTATATGTCCACTTCCCAGGTCAAAGGTCATAAGGTCTGCCGCAAAGGTTCCTCGGCTGGTACTGACAGTGGTTCTGGAATAGGAACTGTGCGCAGTCGAATCGGAAGTTGAGGAACTTGTCGAAGGCTTGGGGGTAGTGGCAGGTCGAGCAGTTGCTTTTGGGGTGGCAGAAGCTGCTTGGGGTACCGGAATCTTGCCCATACCAAACGAGAGTTCCACTGTTTGCTGAGCCGTAATGACCAAGCCTTCTTTGGTTACCGCATGGTATCCTCCAAGCTCAGCTTTCAGGGCATAGGTGCCAGCTTCATTCTTCAATTCGTATTTTCCATCCAGACTAGTTGTGGCGGAGCCTGCAGGCTGTCCTTCCTTTAAGAGCGTGACGCTTACTCCCGCCAGAGGAGTTGCCCCTTCGCTCACGATACCGCTAACGACTCCTTTTCTGGCCTCAGTTTCTGCTGTAATGCGATCAGTTTCCTGTCGGTTGGCTATCAACTGGTCAAGGGCGGCCAGGTGAGCAGCTATCACTTCAGACACTTTTTCAAAATCTTTCTCCTGGAAGGAAGCGCTCACGCTCTTTACGATGGTCTGCGCCTCCTCGGCGGGCATTATTCCTTTTTGGACGGATTCAGCTAAACGGTTCTGAAGCGTTCGATATGAAGAAACAGCTAATGAGAGCCGCTGGTTTTGAAGATCAATCTTTGCGTTTTCTGATGCAAGCCCGTTCATCCGATCCCGAGAGTACGTAAAACCATAGGCCCCGGCTGCAACCAACGAAATACAGAGAACATAAATAAATCCCCGAAGAAAAAGAGTTCCACGAGAAGATAAAGAAGGAGCAAGGGGCTGAAAAAGCCGTTGGGTAGGTAGGGCAAGCTTCATTTCACTCCAAGTATACAAGGAGCCGAGATTTTAGGACAGTCTCAGACATTGCTCGTAGGCTACCATTCTGATAGATTCAGCGGCAAGGAGAGAACAGTATCATGAGCGACAAAAAGACAGTAGCCCTACTAGAGATTCCGCTCGTTCAAAAGACTTTGCAGGGATTTACGAACGAATGCCTGGCCTTCAGGCGGGAACACCAAAGCCTGTTCGTATCAGGACCTGATGTGCTTCAAACTGGCGTACGAGCTTTACTCGATCATTTCTCAAAGAAAATTGAGTCTGATTCATGGCCAGACTGCCCTTACGCTCCCCCACTGATCGAACCGGATCAGAACTGGGAGGGAAAAATCATCCTCGACCGGTTCAGGCAGAAAATAAGTGAGATGTCCGATCGGGCTAAGAAAGCACAACTTGACCTAGAAGGATTCCGTAATTACGAAGTTCATCAGCTTTTCCGCAGAGTCCTCGAAGAGCTCTTCCTGGAAACTAGGCACTGGTGGAAATATTATCAGGAT
>JAJFBK010000093.1 GCA_020696955.1 Patescibacteria group bacterium
TTGAGCGGGCCACTGCTACGGCCATTACCTGCTGGGTAACCCCGTCAGACAAGGTGCCGAGAGTCTGACAGTCAAATTCTGATTCAGTCATTTCATCTGGCAGGAACTGTACCAATTCCAGTTGAACGGCCGATCTAAGCTCTTCTTCTGTGCGCATGGGAGGAAGTTCTAGCACCTTTCGAAGCAGTTTCGACTCAGGCACCGAAATAAACGCTTTCCCGGAATGGAGCGGTTTAGGCGCCGCTGTTTTCATGGCCTGGACGATGGCATCGGCCACCTGAGGAACGGTGGGAACTGAGAATTCGCTTCCTTCTTCTGAAGCTGGGAACAGCACTTCTTTGCACCCTACGAAACGAGTCTTTTTTCCCGCACTCGAAATGCCCACCACCCTGACGGCAGTAGGAGTAAGATCAATTCCGAGATAAAGAGTGGAAAATAGCCCCATGTGTATTAAGTATGCAACGCCGTAATTGTTTTTACTAGAGTAGTCCCTGATTAGACCGAATTCGAGAGGCTAAATATCGGCTGTAGAACCGAAATAAGCACGAAACCGACTCCCACTCCCATTACTATCATGATAATCGGCTCAAGAATGACGGAGAGGTTCTTGGCAGTGGAATCAACTTCTTTTTCGAAAAATTCCCCAAGCACCTTAAATATACCCGCCAAGTCTCCTGACTGCTCACCCACGCTCACCAACTGGCCCACCATGCTCGGAAAATACTTGCTCTTGCGGATCGCTGTCGAAACCTTGGTGCCATTCTCTACCTCTTTGGAGATCTTAACGATCTCAGCCTCATAAACCGAGTTCCCTACTACCCCCTCAAGGGTTTTGAATATCTCGAGAACCGGAATACCGGACTGAGCAAGCGAAGAGAAGCTTTGGCAGAAACGAGCCATGTATGATTTGGCCAGGAAACTCCCAAGAACTGGGATTTTCATCTTGAAACCGTCCCAGAAAAAGAGGCCTTTTTTAGTGCTGACCATATACTTGAACCCTCCAATAAGAAGTGCCAGGCCTCCAAGCAGAAGCACGTACTTATGAATGAAAAGATCAGAAAGGGCTATAAGCATTTTCGTACTCATGGGAAGTTGAACCCCGGAGTCCATAAAAAGGCCAGTCAGCTTTGGAAGGATAAAGGTGATTACTAAAATGATGACGCTTATCAACAAAATCGAAACAATGGCCGGATACATCAGCGCACCCTTCACCTTTCCTTTAAGCTCATACTCCTTCTGCTGCTGGATGGTGAGCTTTTCAAGGATTTCCGCCAGGTTCCCGGTTTTCTCGGCAGAACGAACCATCTCATGATAAATAGTGGAAAAAATACGAGGATATTTAGCCAAGGCATCTGAAAAAGGAATTCCACCTTCAACATCAACCAATAACCCCGCCAGTAGCGAACTCAGGGTTTTGTTGGAGGTCTCTTCTTGCAAGCCTTTCAAGGCCTGAACCAAGGTGATCCCGGCTGTTAACATTACTGAGAGCTGCTCAGTAAAAATAATCTTCTCTTTGAGAGAAAGCTTCCCCTTGGTTCCCCCCACTTTTTTAGTGGCGCCGGATTGCTTGAGCTCTACGACCGCTCCTCCCAGCTTATGGACTGCCTGCAAGGCATCTTTCTGGTTTAGGGCCTCAACGGAACCTTTTTCAACTTGGCCATTGGGCAATCGAATTTTATAAGCGAAAGAGTCCATATTATTCTTTGGTTACCCGCCACACTTCTTCCAGGCTTGTTTGGCCACGCAAGGCCTTTACTATGCCGTCCTGTGGCATGGTTACCATTCCCTCCTTGATTGCCTGCTCAGTAATTACGGCTCCCGAAGAACGTTTTAGTATTAACTCCCGAATAGGCTCGGTAACGTTCAAGACCTCAAAGACTCCTATCCGCCCCTTATACCCCTTGCCTCCGCAGGTCTCACCGGGCGTCATTCTGGCAATCTCAGCCTTTACCTCAGACAATTCCAAGGCACTCACTTTGACTTCTTCTTGGCAGTCGGGACAGAGCTTTCGGGCAAGACGCTGGGCAATGACAGTGTGAATGGAGGATGTCATCAAGAACGGTTCGATATGCATGTCGATAAGACGAGGGAAGGCTCCGGCGGCGTCATTGGTGTGAAGGGTGGAAAGTACCACGTGACCGGTAAGAGCGGCGTGTATGGCCATATCAGCTGTTTCCTGGTCACGAATTTCACCAAGCATCACCACGTCCGGATCTTGACGAACTACGGCCCTTAGACCGGCAGCAAACGTATACCCGATGTCAGCATGCACCTGGCTTTGATTAATACTTTCAATTCGGTACTCCACCGGATCTTCAAGCGTAAGGATATTAACTCCTTCATCCATAAGCTTTCCAAGGACAGCGTACAGAGAAGTGGTTTTTCCAGATCCAGTAGGACCGGTTACCAAGATCATACCGTGACTACGCTGGATGTTGGTCAGAAGCGTCTCCAATCCATGGTCAGACAATCCGACTTCTTCAAGAGAGATAATACCGACTGATTTGTCCAAGATACGCATAACCACCTTCTCCCCGTAGACTACCGGGATAGTGGAAAGACGAAAGTCGATTTGGCGATGGTCGAAAATAAGATTGAACCGTCCGTCTTGCGGCAAGCGTTGTTCGTCAATTTTCAGGTCTGCCAAGATCTTGAGACGAGAAACCACAGCTGCCTGGATCCCTTTAGGCAGCTCGACTCTTGCCTGAAGGATGCCGTCAACACGAAATCGTACTACCACTTTTCCTTCGTAGGGCTCGATGTGCACGTCGGAAGCTTTTTCTTTCACCGCTCGCCTTAGAAGTGAAAAGACTATCTTTGCCGTCGGAGCATTCTTGTTGGTCTGATCTTGGAGGTCTTCCTGACTCGCTTCTTCCAGCTCTTTTTTGGATATGCCAAGATCAGCATGGTCAATCACCTCCTGAAGCTCAGCTTGAAGGCCGGTATACTGGTCCAAAACTGAGTTAATGTCATCCTGGCTACTGAGAACTGGCTTCAGAGTAAGGCCAGTTTCTTTTCGTACCACCTGAAGCGTATCAAAGTCTTCAGGGTCTACCATGGCTATGGTAAGAACCCCCTCTTTCAGATCAATAGGGACGGCGTTGTACTGTTTGGCAAGCTGTTGGGGCAAGAGTCCTAGGATATCTCCCTCAACCTTTACGGTACTCAGGTCTCGAAATTCGATATGCGAGCCACGGCCCAGGGGCTTCTCTTTCTTTTGGATCGGCTGTTCTGACGGGATAACTACCGGCTCAGAAACTGGATGGGCTTTCGTTTGCTTGGGAGTAAGAGGAGGCATATCAGGAAGTTCATGGGACCGCTCTTCTTCCGGCTCTTCTTTTTCAAAGAGTTCAGGATTTTCAGCGATTGCCTGCTTGATGATATGGACCAACACCTTGTCAGGCTCAAACTCAGGCTCGATTTCAGGAAGAGTTATGATTTTTTTCCCGCTTCCTGGAGGATCCTCTATCTCTGCCGACTCTGATTTCACCGTGAAGAAGGTGCCGAGCCCGGCAATGGAGACCTCTTCACCCACACTCAGTTCCCGGGCAATGCACTCAAAAACGGCATCACAAAGATCACTGGACTTATCCAGAGTAAGCTTTGAAGATTTTACCATTAATTGGCACAGTTCGTGCTGAGTCATCCCCTCCTTTAATTACATATTAATAATACCACGAACATTAAAGTGAAGATAAGGGGCTCAGGTCTTTGGAGGCGCATTTCTTGTTTTCCAAATCACTCCATTCGCTCCATTTAATGCTATAGTAAGTATGTTATGGCTCTCTACAGAACTCATCGCCCTCAACGCTTTTCTGACCTTTTAGGGCAGGAAAACGTAAGGACCATACTTCAGAACTCCCTTATCCAGCAGCGTCTCTCGCATGCGTATCTTTTCAGTGGACCAAGAGGCACCGGAAAGACCAGTACGGCCCGCATTTTTGCCCGTGCGCTTTCATGCCTGAAGCCAGCCCTTAACCCGAAAGGTGTTTATGAGCCCTGCAACAAATGCGATACCTGCCAAATGCTGCTGACTAACCGCACCTCCGATCTTGTGGAAATCGATGCGGCTTCAAATCGGGGTATCGAGGACATAAGAGCCCTCCGTGAGCAAGTTGCCTATCCTCCCTTGCAACTAAAAAGGAAGATTTATATTATCGACGAGGTCCACATGTTGACCACCGAGGCATTCAATGCGCTTCTGAAGACCTTGGAAGAACCGCCGGAATACTGTCTTTTTATTTTAGCCACTACTGAATTTCACAAAGTTCCTCTCACCATTCGCTCCCGCTGCCAGCTGATTCGCTTTGAACGAGGGTCGATGCATGCAATTGAGAAGAAACTCAAATCTGTTGCAGACAAAGAGAAGCTTACCATTGACCCAGAAGTCTACGCCTTGCTCGCTGAACATTCAGACGGCGGATTCCGGGACGCAGAAACACTGCTTGAGACGATGAGCACCCATCACACCCATCTTACTCTTGAAAGTGCCCGCCTCAGTCTGGGAATTCTGCCTGACGAACAAGTTGAGAACCTTCTCACCGCCTGCCTTTCCGGAGATGCCGAACTTACCAGGAAGCTACTTTCAGCCTACACTTCATCACTCTCCGGGTCACTCGAAAGGCTTATTGCCGATATCATAAAACGCTTGCGGAAAAGCCTCTTTTCATCTGGAAAAGACACACTCCTACATAATGCATCGACCGACGATATAACCTATGCGTTGGAGCAAATGCTGGAGGCTTACATCCTCCAAAAGAGCTCGCCCGTACCCAGTCTCCCCTTAGAAATTGCCTGCCTTAACGTAGCGGCTCGATCGGCGGGCCACAACAGCCCAACAGTTCTTCGGGAAGTCTCGCCTGAGGCACAGACTCCCGTCCAGATTTCAGAGAAACCGACAATCATTCCCCCCATTCCTAAACAGGCCTCTGAGGCTACGGTTCCTGTTATCGAGTTGCGGGAAGGCCACATCAAGGACCTACGCAAAGCCTGGAGAACCATGATCGACCAGGTCTGCAAGGAAAACCCTGTTCTCGGGCAATCACTCAAGCAAACTGTCTTTCATAAGGCTGAGAATGGTGTTATAACAATCCATGTACGCTACAAGTTCCACGCCGATAAGATGATAGAAAAGAGATCCCGGGCCATAGTGGTCACCCTTTTCAAAGAACTTACAGGTGAGGAATGGGAAATCGAATACAGTATTAATCCCAACCTCCCCCGTCATCAGGCACCTGGAGAACTTGGAGCCACCATTGATGACGCCAAAGCAATCTTTGGCACTAAATAACTCTCTTAATGGAGCCTGAACTAGTCCCCGCAACAGTAAGCGTTGACCGTGAAATGTGTCTGACGGCCGCAACCTGCCTTGCTTACAGCATCTATGAACTTGACGATGAAGAAAAAGCTGTTCTTTTAACCAAGAATGGCCTTAATTCTGATGACCTCTCAAATCCCCTTACCACCCCTGAGGGAACCGTAAAAATTGAGGATCTGGTGAATACTGATTCCGTAGAAATTGAGCAGATGCGAGATCTCGTACTCGAATCCGCTAAGGCCTGTCCTTTTAACGCCATCATCGTAAAAGATAAGGATGGCAATCAGATATGGCCTCCCCTGTAATTACTCGCCCGATCGGTGGGCATGTTTCATGTGCTGGCGGACCCCTTAAAGCCCTGGAAAGAGCCGAAGCCCTGGGCTTCAATACTCTGCAAATTCATCCTTCTGCCCCTCAAAGCTGGGCCAAGCCCTCCGTTACCGATGAAGTAGCGGCAGAGTACAAGGAAAAAACAGTGAAATCAGGTTTGCATTCCAGCTTCTTTCACAACATTTACCTTACCAACTTCGCTTCTGAAAACCCGGCAATCTGGCATGGCTGCATTGAAAGTAGCAAAAGCTACATGAGCCTGGCTGCCAAGATGGGTGTGCAAGGCGTTGTGACCCACCTAGGAAGCCACAAAGGAGCAGGAATGGAAGAAGTTATGCCCCGTCTTGTCGAAGGCTTAAAACGCCTGCTGGATGGATGCAGCACAGAATCGACTTTCCTGATCGAAAATACGGCTGGCGCCGGGGGCACGATTGGCAGAAGTCTTATCGAAATTGAAATGATCCTAGAACAGGTCCTTCCCCATCATAAGAATGTGGGAATCTGTATCGACACCTGCCATGCCTTTGCTTCTGGCATTAACATTCACACTGCAGAAGGAGTAGAAGCCTTTCTGAACGAATTCAAAACCCGTTTCGGATTAGAGAAACTGGCCTGCATTCACCTGAATGATTCAAAGAATGCCTTTGGCACCAATAAAGATAGGCATGAGAATATTGGTCAGGGCCACATAGGAGACAGCGGATTTCTTTCCATCCTTAACCATCCTGACTTGGCGACCGTTCCCCTTATCATGGAAGTGCCGGGTTATGAAGAAAAAGGACCGGATAAGCTCAATCTTGAGCATGTCCGGTCCCTCTTAAACCCTGCTTGACGACTCGCCTATTTTTTCTTTAGGAGGGCGTCATTTTTTAGTACGAATTTGGCAGCGATATATACCACTAAAGCTACTATCAAGAAGCTGATGATGGCATTGAGCACTAATCCTACCTTGAACACTGAGTCATGGAACTCAATCTGGAGTCCCTGCAATTTTCCCTGTGGGGAAACCAGCGAAATAAAGGGGGTGATCAGACCTTCTACCAAAGTTTTTACCAGGTCGTTTACGGCATTACCAATTACGACACCGACGGCCAGGGGAACTATTCCGTACTCACTCATGAAACTTTTAAATCCCCTCAGGACGCCAAGCCTGGCTTTGACGTCCTCTTTTACCTGGGGAAGGATAACTGGAGGAAC
>JAJFBK010000094.1 GCA_020696955.1 Patescibacteria group bacterium
CGGGGAATCACCTTTATTCCTGCCGGTACTGAAGTCTATGAGGGAATGATCATCGGTCTTAACTCTCGGGACGAAGATATTGAGATTAACGTTGCTAAGGAAAAGAAGCAGACAAACGTTCGTGCTTCTTCGGCCGACATCTCAGTAGGGCTTACTCCTCCAACCATCATGAGTCTTGAGCAGTGTCTCGACTTCCTTGAGGACGATGAGCTTCTCGAAGTGACTCCGAAGACCTTACGCCTTCGCAAGAAGCTCTTGCAAGCTGGCCTTCGCGCTCGCGCTAGAAAGAACTAAGACAAAGAGAAAAGAGCAGTCCGAAAGGGCTGCTCTTTTTGGTTCCATTGTAAGAGTGCGTTAAATCGTCGCCACCTCTGATTTTTTCTGCTAGAGTAAGCCCATAATTACAAATGTTAAGTCAGGACCATGCTTGATTCCCTCGATCCAATCGTCAATCTCGCCAAGCGGCGCGGTTTCCTCTTTCCTTCAGCCGAGATCTACGGCGGAGCAGGGGGTATCTTGGATTTGGGGCCTCTTGGTACTGAGCTTAATAACAATGTGAAGCAGTTGTGGTGGAAACGCTTCGTGCAGCAGCGTGATGACATGGTGGGGCTTGATTCGGCCATCTTAACTCCGGCTCCCGTGCTTAAGGCCTCAGGACACGTCGATAACTTTTCCGATCCGTTGACTGAGTGTGGAAACTGCAACATTCGGTTACGTGCCGACCATTATCTGGATGAGCCAACCCAAGAAGTATGGATTATTCGCTGGCGTGACGAAGCCATGAAAAACCGTGGTATCGGCGAAAAGAAGGCTACCGAAGAAGCGAATGCAGCTGCTATCAAACTCTTCAAAGAAGGCGAGCCTACCGATCTCAGCCATCTTGTCTGTCCTAACTGTGGTGAACAGCAGTTCACTGAGCCAAAACAGTTCAACATGATGTTCCAGACCAATCTTGGAGCCGTGGCAAACGAGGGCTCGGTTGCCTACCTTCGACCTGAAACTTGTCAGGGTATCTTTGTGAATTTCAAAAACGTATTAGATACCAGCCGTAAGAAACTACCATTTGGTATCGCCCAGGTTGGTAAAGCGTTTCGCAATGAAATCACCACAGGAAACTCTCTTTTCCGAGTGCGTGAGTTTGAGCAGGCTGAAATTGAGTATTTCGTACGCCCAGGAGAGGAAGTTGAGGCTCACGAGAGATGGATTTCTGCTGGTGAAGAATTTTTAACCCGGGATCTTGGTATCAATCCAGAAAATATCCGTCGGCTGGTGCATCCTAAAGAATCTCTTTCTCATTACTCCGCTGGAACTACCGATCTTGAGTACAAGTATCCCTTTGGTGGATTTGGCGAACTGTGGGGATTTGCAAGCCGTACCAACTATGATCTAAGCCAGCACCAAGAGCACTCAGGCAAGGACATGACCTACTTTGATGAGAATACCCGAGAACGCTTCATTCCTTTCGTGATTGAGCCTTCTGTGGGTCTTGGACGCCTAATGCTCACAATCCTGGTAGATGCTTACAAAGAGTATCCTCAGGGCCGTGACGGCCAGGGAGAAGCTGAAACCGTTCTTCATATCGCCAAGAAAATCGCCCCGGTTAAGGTGGCAGTGCTTCCTCTCATGAAAAAGGACGGTTTGGCTGAGAAGGCTCGTGAGGTTTACGCAACATTACAAAAATCTGACATCGGAATGGTGCAGTACGATGACTCCGGAGCTATCGGACGTCGCTATCGCCGCCAAGATGAAATTGGTACGCCATATTGCGTCACCGTTGATTATCAGACATTGGAAGACGGGACCGTTACGGTTCGTGATCGCGACACCATGGAGCAGGTGAGGGTTGCCATCGCTGAACTCTCTAGTTCATTGACTTTTTAACTCTTTTCAGGTATAAGGATGAAGTTGCGATCGATGTAAAGATCGTATGCAAAAGGGGTATTTGAAATGAATAAGCAGTGTGACGTTAGAATACTTAAAACTTTTATCAGGCCGGTGGATCACTATGAGTGTCCGTTAGAAGCAGGAATTGTGGAGGTTTTGCCCCCTCCGGGGCAGCCTGATGCATCTGTCGTCCAGGAGTATACGGCACTGGAAGGGGAAGGCCAGATTCTGTCGCCTGATGAATTTGAAAGAATCCAAACTGCAGTTGCAGAGCTGGCAGAGAAAAAGGGTCATATGGTCGGAGCTAGCCGTAACTGGATGCCCAAGGAAGTTCTTCTGAGAAGGAGCGACATTACTATTCCGGAGTGGCTTCTTCAAATTCCAAAATCCAGCTGATAGAACCAGAGGGCAAGGAGCTTCAGATGAAAAGTTTTATTCTTCATAGGATATACGTAGTTTTGCCAAACGGAAGTAGGCATGAGGAAGAAAAGGGTGGATTCCTCGTTATTCTGCAAAGAGATTGGAGTGAGCCAGCCAATGAATCGGTCGAAGTAAAGCGAGAGCTTGAACCGTACAGGGAAATAGCGGCCATGGGCACCCGACTCTCTAAGGGTGAATTCTATGAAAAACTCAACAAAATCACTGAGCTTGCGAAGAAAAACGAGCACATAGTAACGCATTCGCACGCAAAGTTGCCCGAGCCGGCTTTGAACATTATTTCAGAAGCCTGGCGGATGTCAGAGTGAAAGCTTGAAGCAGGTTTTAAACAACGGATGAATCTCATCCGTTGTTTTTGTATGCAAAAGTGGTTGACACGCTTCAGCTGAGGGGTGCATAATGAATCCAAGTGGTACGAAGTGGGGCAAAGGGGAGCGCACCACGACATACAATAAGAGGTAACGGAACGTATGTTTATTGGCGAGTATCGGCACAACATCGATGAAAAAGGGAGGGTGCAGGTACCTGTGAAATGGCGCTCTAAGTTGGCTGATGGGGCCGTTGTAACCAAGGGGTTTGACGGCTCCCTCAAGTTTTAT
>JAJFBK010000014.1 GCA_020696955.1 Patescibacteria group bacterium
CCCAAGCTCTATAAAGAAGGATTTCGAGGAAACATTTGGTGCACCCAGCCAACCAGCGAGCTGGCAATGATCACCCTGAGGGATTCTGTCCACCTTATCGAAGATGAAGCTGAGCGACACCATCATGACCCTCTCTATGTCACTGAGGACGTCGAGCCCTTGGAGGATATGTGGAAACAGCTTGAATACCACAAGGAAAAGGAGATAATGCCAGGCGTTGTGGTTTCCTTGACTGACGCAGGGCACATTCTCGGATCAGCCTCGGTAAAGATAATGGCCGATGGCCAGCAAGCCGTTTTTTCCGGTGACCTTGGCAATAGCCCGGTACCGCTCCTTCGTAATACCCAGTCAGTAGACGAAGCTGACATTGTCATTATCGAATCCACGTATGGAAACCGGGTCCACGAACCAAGCGCCCATCGCTATGAGTTGCTCCAGGAAGCCATCCTCGATACCATCCGCAGCAAGGGCACGCTTATCATCCCTTCGTTTGCCTTGGAACGAACCCAGGAGCTGCTCTACGAACTAAATCACCTTCACCTTACCCGCAAGATTCCTCATGTGCCGATTTTCTTGGACAGTCCTATGGCCATTGCCGCAACCGAGGTGTTTCGAGCTCATACCGATTACTTCAATACAGAGGCCAGAGCGCAGATAAATCATGGCGATGACCTTTTCCGTTTTCCAGGACTCATCTTTACTCGCAACAGTATGGACTCAAAAGAAATCCTGACTGTTCCGGGACCAAAGGTTATCATTGCCGGATCAGGCATGATGAACGGTGGCAGGGTAATGCACCACCTCAAGAACTATCTGGCCAAAGCCAATACCATCCTCATGATCATCGGGTACCAGGTAGAAGGAAGCTTGGGACGCAAGTTGCATGACGGTGAAAAAGTGGTACATATTTATGGCCAAGAAATACATGTTCACGCTCAGGTACGCTCCTGCGGCGCCTTTTCAGGACATGCCGACTATCCACGCCTCATGCACTGGCTGAATGGCTTCCATCATCATCCTCCTCGTAAGATTTTCGTAACCCATGGCGAACTCAATTCCGCCCTCTCATTCTCCCAGGCCATCGAAGACCAGATGGGCGTCTCTTCCGGCGTGCCAGAATACGGTGAGACCATCGACATAGCCCACTTAGGAAACCTCTGAGAGTAACCCTAATGCCTCTTCCTGCCACCACGCTGCCCACTCCGAACACGACGCCAGTTTGCCCCTATTTCTCGATATGCGGCGGCTGCGACATGCAGGACGTTTCCTACGCCAGACAACTGGAATGGAAAGAGCAGAACCTCAAGAGCATCTTTTCCAGCCTGCTTGGCCCTACTGTAACCTGGTTACCCATCTTGGGTTCGCCAGACGAATACCCAGTCTTTTTCCGAAACAAAATTCGCTTTGCCTTCGTGGAAAGAGAGGGCAAGATTTGGCCGTCCAGACATCAGAAAGGGGACGATGAAGCCGATATTGCCGTTCGTGAATGCTTCTTGCAATCCGAAGAAGCCAACCAGGTAATCAGATTCGTTGCTGAGTACGCTGAAAGAGCCGGCTGGACTCTTTTTAATCCCAAAGACTCTACGGGATGGCTCAAACACATACTGATACGACAAGGAAAACAGACTGGCGAAATGCTTATCAGCCTCGTTACCACGGCAGCGCCGCTGGAAGCCCCTGATATCTTTATCGAAGCGGTTCAGAAAGAGCTTCCCTTCGTATGCAGCCTTTACCAGACAAAGACCCAGGGAAGAAACAACTTCGAGAGTGAAGATGTCCACCTCTGGGGAAGCGAGGCCATCCATGAGCGAATCGGGGATCTTCTATTTAGAATCTCTCCACACTCTTTCTTCCAGACCAATTCGGCCATGGTAGAAACGCTGTACACCGCCATTCTCACCATCGTTAAGGAGAAGGAACCTGAGACAGTCTGGGACCTCTATGCAGGATCTGCCAGCATTGGGTTATTCGTGGGTCAGGATGCCAAAGAAGTAGTGGCGATTGAGCCCAATCCCCAGAATATTGCTGACGCCGCCTGGAACATCACCCACAACCAGGCGCATAACGTAAAGATTTTTGAAGGGACCGTAGAAGACGTCTGTAGCAGTCAGTTCCTTCACGTTAATGCAAGGCCCGACCTTGTAATCGTTGACCCTCCCAGAGCCGGACTTTCGGAAAAGACCCGCAATCTGCTTACCGGCCTTCGCCCAGCAACCCTTGTTTATGTATCCTGCAATCCGGCAACCTGCCTACGGGACTGCAAAGATCTTGTGCGACGAGGATTCAAACTTTCCAGTATTCAGGGAGTGGACATGTTTCCTCACACTATTCACTGCGAAATGATAGCCGTATTCGAGCGTTAAGTATTGCATTATCGTGTTTTGTTCGGTATCATCGATATATCTCGATGTAGAACAACCATATGGAACCACTCACAAAACGCCAGGCTCAAATACTGGAATACGTCACAGAATACATTGCCGCTCATAACTATGCTCCAAGCTATCGGGAGATCGGGCACCATTTTGGACTTTCATCGACGGCTACCATTGCCGAACACATCGAATCACTCAAGCAAAAAGGCTATCTTAGCCATGAAGAGAACTTGGCTCGCTCCATTCAGCCGACTACGCTCGGTGGCGGTCAGGACGAAAGCAGCATCAGCATTCCACTTCTTGGTCTGATTGCGGCCGGTAAGCCAATCGAAGCCAGTTACACCAACGAAACCATCGACATCCCTCGGGACATGATGGGAAGCAATGTCTTTGCCCTCCGAGTGCGAGGTGAATCTATGATTGAAGATGGCATCCTTAACGGGGACTACGTAATCGTGGAACAGACCCGAGTTGCCAAGAACGGAGACATCGTCGTAGCTCTCGTCGACAACAGCAGCGTTACCTTAAAGCGTTTCTACAAAGAAAAAGACCGGATCCGCCTCCAACCAGCCAACTCTTCCATGAGTCCGATCTTCCTTCGCAAAGTCACTATCCAAGGAAAAGTAAAAGGTGTGATCCGTAAATTCATTTGACGCTTCTTCACTATCTTTCGTACAATGAATGTATGAAAGATATCGTACTGAAAAAGTCCTCATCTTCTGTTCCGGTTGCCCCTGCGTTAAAAAAACCAGAATTGCTTCCCGCACCAATCAAACCAGCTCAAAATAGTCTGGCTCTTTTGGTTGAAAAAACCCTTACCGTTGCTAGCGAAGGCGGAAACTGGCTCTACAGAGCAATTGGCACCAAAAACGACTATACCGTCGTATCCCAATCCTTTATCGATACTCCCAAAACAAAGAACAAAAAGAAAAAGACTGTCTCGATACCAGGAAAGGCCCTGGTTAAAAAGGCAAAGACAAAAGCTCACCAAGCTCATGGATCTCTCAAAACGCCAATAGGAAAGCTGGCCGCCGTCCAGGCCGTGGCCATTCTTGCTTTGTTTACCTATGTACAAGCAACTACCAACAACCCGAACAACCAGGAAGTGCGAAACGTAGCCGCTACGGTTGAAAATAGCTCCTTGCAGAAATACCTTCCTTCCATCGGCCAATACACCGAGCCAAAAGCCTTCGAAGAAAACCTGGCAGTGGCCGACCAGTCAGCCGCAACCCCTCTTTACGGCTGGGTCACTCCTTGGAATACCTCCGCAATCGCTGAAAACAACGCTTCTTACAAATCATTGTCAGCCTTTTGGGGAAGCGTAGCCCAAGACGGAATCAATATCGAAAGCAAATCCGATTGGACCACTTGGACTACTTTTAAAAATGCCTACAACAAAGAGGGCAGGGCTCATTTTCTGACAGTTACCGGAAATCCCAACTTCACCTATCTTGCCCTTTCCAACCCCTCCGTCCAACAGCAGCATATTGAGGCGCTTTTGAAAGTCACCTCCCAGCATGGCTTCGACGGAGTGGATATCGACTATGAGGCCTTAGGAAGTGAGAACAAATCTTTGTTTACGGACTTTATTCGCAACCTAAGCACGGCGTTTCATGCCAGTGGAAAAAAGGTTTCCGTAACAGTCGAGGCCAGACTTGCGAACCAAGTGCCGATGGATTGGAAAGCGCTCAGCACCATAGCTGACGAAGTCCGCATTATGATATACGATTACCATGGAAAAGAAACAGGCAGCCCTGGACCAGTTTCTCCCATAGGATGGCTCAAGGAAGTTTTGGATTACGCCCAGAGCACTATCGATCCAAACAAGCTGGTAGTCGGACTGGGAAATTACGGATATGACTGGACAGCGGTTACCGAAGGCGACTCGATTATCTGGAAAGGAACGGGCGTAAGCTTCGACCAGGCCATGGCCACTGCCACTGAGCGCTCAGCACCCATTATCAGGTCAACTGGCATTGATGAGAGGGGATATGACATTGGCTCCACCCCCTCATATGCCTATACGGATCCTGAAGGCAAACAGCACGCAGTCTGGTTTGAAGACAATGAGTCCTTACAGGCAAAAATCAGACTTATCAACCAATACAAAACGGCCGGCATCATCTTCTGGTCGGTTGGAATGGGGGACAAGGAGTTCTGGCAGACACATTCATCAGCTACTAACTAAGGATTATGGCAAAAAAATTGGATTCATTATCCATTTCAAGGAAAAAAAGTACTGAGAATCCTGCTGTCGTAGCTGAAGAGAAGAAAGTCGAAATGCAGCCTGCGGTAGAAACAGCGACAGTCGTCACTGAGGAAGCTCCGACAGTCCAAAGTGTCGAGCCTTCAAAGTCCGACAGCTTCGAGGAACTCTTTCCTGAACCAAGCGTCACTGTTAACCGGCCGCCAGCCTGGGTCTTATGGCTTTTGCTTCTTATAGCCTCACTCGCCGTGGCAACTATTGGTTTTAAAGCCGTAAATGGCAAGATCGATGGATGGCTCTCGGTAAGTCCAAGCCCTACAAGCTCGCCGAGCCCAAGCCTTCCGGCAGCAACTGAGACTCCAACAGCTACTCCAAGCCCTGAAGCTACCGCAACTCCCATTCCAAGCCCTTCTGCAACAGCCACAGCCACCCCCACGGCAACCGCCACCCCAAGCTCCATAAAGAAAAGCTCCATTACGCTTCGGGTATTAAATGGTACTAAAAAAGCCGGTGCAGCCTCCACCCTTGCTACCAAGCTCGAGAAAGATGGCTTCACGGTCAGAACCACGGGAAATGCCAAGCAACAAGACTATCCTTCCACCATGGTTTACTACCAGGCAGGACGCCTAGCCGAGGCTGAGCTAGTGCAAGAGTCTCTCGGAGCTTACGAAACCACTTTGCAACAATCCACCCTAGCCAACCCTGACATGGTCTTGGTCGTAATCGGTGCGGAGTAACTAAAATCTTTTTATGAAACAGAATTTACGAGAGTCCTTTACCAATCTTACCCCGAAGCAACAGATCGCAGCCGGTGCCGGATCTGTTTTGGTGATCGGGCTTTTTGCGTTTACCGGATACGCCTACCACAAACAGATGAATACGCCTCCGGACTGTGACCAGGTAAGCTGCAGCACCGCAAAGGTTGATCCTACCCCCAAGATTACTCCGGCACCCACTGCCACACCCCTATCCAAACTGCCAAGCCGTCTAAGCGGAACTTTGGTTGAGCCAGGCAAAGAGAACCTGCACCTCTTAGCCGTGATGATTGAGAACCATCCCCAGGCCCGGCCTCAATCCGGACTAGGGCAAGCCGAACTAGTATTTGAAGCCATCGCCGAAGGCGGTATTACCCGATTCATGGCAGTCTACCAAGATCCTACCATCCCCGTAAAAGTAGGTCCGATCCGAAGCGCCCGCACCTTCTACGTAGATTTTGCCACTGAACTTGATGCCTTTTATGCCCACGTAGGCGGAAGCGTCCCAGCCCTTGATCAAATCAGTAGGACCGGAGTGCTGGATCTTAATCAGTTTTCAGTAGGAAGCGCCGCATTTGAACGGGACTTTAGCCGAAAAGTAGCCCTCGAGCACACCATGTACTCTTCGACTGATCGCCTTTGGAATTACGCCACTGAGACAAAAAAATGGTCCAAAACCGGCGATTACCCAGCTTGGACCTTTAAAGACGACCTGGAAAGAGGAATGCGCCCTGCGAAACAGACCGTCGTAGTAAACGTATCTGACCCAGGCTATGCAGTTTCTTGGGGCTATGACCCTGAGACCAACCTTTATGGCAGGACAATGGCGGGAAGCGTTCATTCGGACGCAAACACCAACAAACAGATAATGGCAAAAAATATCATCCTGCAAACCGTGGGCCGCAATTCTCTGGTAGCCGGAGGAAAGACTATCTGGGATTACCAAGTGACCGGAACCGGAAAAGCCGTAATAATCCAGAACGGCACTTCCATTCAGGCAACCTGGAAAAAAGAGGGTACCGGACGCACTCGTTATTATGACGCCTCAGGAACAGAAATCGCCATGGTGAGCGGAACCACTTGGGTCCATCTCACGCATGACGACAGTCAGGTATCGTATTAGGAGAGACTAATACCAATGGTTTCGTTGCCAGAAGGCCCAGGCGCCGCTTGGAGATCCGTACCGATTACGAATGTAGCCGATACCCCAACGTACCTGGTTTTCCAGCTCCATGCCGCCCATCTTGCTGCATGGTAGGGCCTGAAAGAGACCACAGGCACCACTGAAACGGTTTCGAGCATTGGGATTGAATCCTGATTCACGACTAATGATGGCAGCCATGGCTGGCCACTCACTCTCGCCAAAGGCTTGGGAAGTCATTTGACGCACATAGTCTTGCACGCTTCCAGAGAATGTTACCGTAGGAGCCGGAGCAATCGAAGCTCTCTTGGCAACAGCAGCTTTCTTTTGGGCCTGGAGGGCTCTTTCTCTTTTTGTTTTTTCAGCAGCTTCTTTCTCTGCCTGAACACGCTGAGCTTCTTCTGAGGCCAGAGTATCCAAACTCTTACCAACCGCAACATTGGCCAGTACCACTGTTTTGGTAGCCAAAGGGGTGATATGGGTAGAAGTCGCAGCCGGGTCTTCACTAAAGGCCAAACTCTCAAAAACAGAGACGCCTATTCGCTGCGTACTGGGTGGCTCGTTATCTAAAGGCATTTCAGCGACTGAAGCTGAAGCCATTGGAATGGGGAGGGTTGCCATTCGGAGCGCAACCATGGAGAGGGCAAATGAACGGACAGTGCGCGCAGAGCGTTTTACCTGTACCGCATTGTAATGCTCTAACTTATTCCTAATAAGATAGTGTGTTTTTACTGCCCCTCGTTTAATACGAGTTGAAATCATGTTGATAAATGTACAGCTATGAAGAGATTTTGTCAATACTAAAGCACATTACTTAGTTTTGGTTATCAGATAATTACTTTTTTCATTAAGAACCTTTTTGATATAGTAAGCATATGCGAAACAACCTTTGGCTGGCAGAGCGCCTACAAGCAATCCGAGAGCTTCATTTTCCTGATATTAGGGTAAAAAATACCATTCTGGTACGGTTTGGAAGGTCCAGTCGGACCCGATTTGGCAGCATTATTGCCCGGCCCACTGCCGGTTATTCACAGCCAGTGACTTTCATAACCATCAACTCGCTGTTTAAGGACGAAATAGTTCCCGATTTTGTCATTGAGGCCACCCTAGGACACGAATTCGTTCATTATGCCCATGGCTTTCATTCGCCCTTGGAGCAGAAGTACCGGTTCCCTCATAAAGGTGATATCGTGAACAAAGAATTACGGGCCAGGGGACTGGGAGACATACTCGCCCGTCAAACTACCTGGATCAAAGAGGAATACCCTGACTTTTTACGAAAAAATAAGCTCTTATAGACATGGAACCATCTGTTTTTACCAAAATCATTAACCGGGAACTGCCGGCTGATATCGTTTTTGAAGATGAGAGGATCATCGTTATAAAGAATATCCACCCGCAAGCGCCAGTTCACTTGCTTGGCATTACCAAGCATCCTTTTGTTCAGATTCACGAGCTTTTAAGCGATGAAGCAAACAAGAACATTCTATGGGAACTGTTTTCCAGGCTAGGAACCATTGCCACTGAACTAGGCATCGACAAGTCCGGTTACAAGCTGGTGACTAACTGCGGAGAAGATGGCGGCCAGAGCGTGCCGCACCTTCATGTCCACCTGCTTGGAGGAGGAAAATTAGCTGTGGACAACCTGTAAAAAACAAGCTATAGTTAGCTGGTATTTTCATCACTTTATTTATATCAAGCCTTAATTCACGCTCGATGTTAGTTACCCGGAAAGAAAAAGAAACAAACCAACAGGTTATTCGTCGCTTCAACCGTATCATGCAGATGATGAAGACCTTGCAAGACGCTCGTGACCGACGCGAATTCGCCAAAGAGCCTACCCGTTTCGTACGAAAGCAAAGCGCTGTTCGTCGTGAGAAGCTCCGTGCTAACAAGCAGTGGTACTAATTCTCAGTAACAAGCTCATTTTTCCTCATGGACCTTTTGGACACTATAAATGCCGACCTTAAGACGGCAATGCTCGGAGGCAACAAAGTAGCGAGCATGACGCTTCGCATGCTTAAGTCAGAGATCAAAAACGCCGAGATCGCCACCGGAGCGCCATTAGAGGAACCCGCCATCACCCAGATCATTCGCAAGGAAGTAAAAAAAAGGACTGAAGCCGCTTTAGCCTTTACCAACTCCGGACACCCTGACCGTGCCGCCAGCGAACAAGAAGAGGCAGCCATACTGGAAGCTTACCTTCCAACCCAAATTGACGCCTCTGTGGTAGAGACTTACATTGCTGAACTCATCGGAAACGGTACTACTCAAAAAGGAGATGTTATCCGTGCCACCCTGGCTCACTTTGACGGCCAGACTGACGGACGCACGGTTTCAACCATCGTAGCCAAATTGCTACCCTAATATGTCTCTCAGCCTCTTAGTATCCTCAGAAGATGCCAAAGAGATCGGCCTTGCCGAATCAAAACTCATACAGTCAACCTATGCGGACTATATCGGCATTACAGATGTCGAAGTAGAAGTCGCCTTGGTTGACTCCGAAGAAATGCGGGAACTGAATCTTCAGACCAGGCAGATAAACGAGCCTACTGACGTCCTCAGCTTTCCGCTTTTTCATTCTCTGAATGAAATAACCAGTCATCAAGATGAGAATCCTCTTCTTATAGGAAGTATCGTTATCTGTCCGGAGAAAGCTTTGGCTTATCAGGAGACCCTCCCGCAACTGCTCCACCACGGACTGCTTCATGTTCTTGGACAAGACCACGAAACTGACATGGGTACCTGGCAACAAGAGGAAGAGAAGGTACTACGATCACTTACTGAAAAAGGCTTAACAATCCCAGGAGTTCCCAATGAGTCACTTTAGTTACCGAAAGTTCTTTCGGAGTTTTTATTACGCTATCAGGGGCCTTGTTCGCCTTATCAAGACAGAGCAGAATGCCAGGGTGCATTTTGCCGCTACCATTGCGGTGGGACTTTGCGCCTATTTCTTTCATCTCACCCGATTAGAAGCGGTAATTCTCTTCTTCGCCGTAGTATTGGTATTTGCCATCGAGATCATCAATACGGCCATTGAAAAACTGCTTGACCTGATACACCCTGAAAGCCATTCTCAAATCGCCTATATCAAGGATGCCTTGGCAGGTGCGGTACTCATCTCAGCCGCCATTGCCGCAGTAGTAGGCAGCCTCATCTTTTACCCTTATTTGGCTGAGTTTTTCCAAAAACTGTAAGAAATGTATTGTCAGGAGTGACGTTCGTCAGTATACTGAGAATACTTAAGTTTTGATTTTACGCCCTTTATGATACATCGCACTATTGCTGTTGGTATAGATATTGGAAGCACCAAGATTGCCACCACCATTGGACAAGCTGGAGAAAGCGGAATCGACATAATTGGCGTAGGCTTCGCCCCTTCAAACGGACTGCGCAAAGGAATGGTCGTCGACATCGAAGAAACCGTTTCATCCATCTCTGCCTCTCTGGAAGAAGCCGAGCGAATG
>JAJFBK010000015.1 GCA_020696955.1 Patescibacteria group bacterium
GGTTATATTTTGTCAATAGGGTGGCTCACAACTTGGCGATCACAATAATTCCATACGCCTTTTCGACAGTTGAAAGGCATATTTTTATGAAAATAAAAAAAGAAGTCCTGCCAAATGGGTCAGGACTTCAGAACGACAAACATGAGACCGAGAAACTACTCTTTGACAGAGTACAACGTGAAGGCAAACGTCGCCGAAGCGACTTCCTCATCGGTGTACTCGTGGCGATCAGTGAAGCGGGGCAAGCCTCGCACACCCATCACCAGCACACTGTCTCCGACTTCCAACAACACCCGAGGGGGAGTTGCCGGAATTGGCACATCAATGTCAAAACGCAAGCGCATTGCATTGATGGTACTCTGGTGACTAGGATTCAGACAAGGTTCAACGCCCTGTTCGATGAGTGCTTTAGCCCCATCAACTGTCAGAACTTTGCGCTCTATAAGCGCATCGCCCTGAAACATCCCGTCAGCTACCGCAAAACCAAAGTAAGTTTTCATTCTTCACCCAGGTGATCGGGCTGCATTCCTGCAGTCCATTGAAGGTCACCTTATTCCCCTTCAATCCCCTCAACTCCGGGGTATACGACTATTGGGAAGGCAAAAATGTTTCTCGATATCTCAATGTTCTGTGGGATTATACATGAGAATATCCAATTTGTCAATTACCAAATCTCCCTGAGCATTGACACCGTAGCCATATTTTGGTATAAACAACTATTGGAATTTTACAGGAGCAACCATGGAAAAAGACCCGCTCAATGACTTGTATGAAGCTGTTGCAATCATCAACAGCGCCCTCACGATAGATCTTCGTGACTTACTTTCTCAGGGTACCGATAAGCTACGCGAGACAGTTATCTACCTCAAGGAGAATTTGCCGACTTCCGATCAATTGGAAGGAATTCTTTTACTGCTCGATGGGAAAGTCGAGAACAAGGAATGCCAGAAAGGTCCAGATGTGGGAGATAGGCTTAAGCGGGTACCGTTTCCGGTACCTGAGCAGACGCCGGTTAGCGCACTTGGTGCCTACTCATTGCTCGCAAAGAGATTAAATGAGAGTGGCATCGCAGTTATAAGCCGCATGGAAACACTTACAGTTGATGATTTGGCGAAAGAAATCAAAACATTGGGAACCCCAAGGGGAAAAACACAGCTGAAAGATATAAAGCGTTGTCTGGCAATGCATGGGATATCCCTTCAGGAAGACTCTGATGGATCAAAGATGATAGAGGAATACGATTCTATAAAAGAAAAAATATCCTCTTCATTTCCCCTGCTTCCGAATGAGATCCTTAGTCTGGACCTCGATATGCTTGCCCTAGGGACCAGCCTGGAGAACTATCTTATTCGCAGCTTCCCAAGCCATGACAGACAAGTCCCCTTGAAGCTGAAAGATCTCCTGGCCCTTGATTACCGGAAATTTTCGGAAGCAAAGGGAACTGGAGTCGCCCTACTTTCCGTGCTGAATGACCGCTTGGCTTGCCTCGGTTTGGCCTACACGTCTTAAGGCATGAGAATGGTCCGCAAATCATTACAATCCGCTACCTCTTACAGGTAGCGGATTTTTTAAATGCTGAATTAAAAGATACTTTTGCTACCAGGCAGTGGCCATTGATTCCAAATCCGAAAGGCTGGCAGCCATAAGCTGGCTGAATTCACCGTTATCGACTGGCTTCGTCAAAGATTCGTATATGGGACTTTTCTTGTCGGGCATAAACCAAATCAAGAATTCATCCTCTTCAAATAAGGCTCTCATGGTTCCCCCAAAACGGTCACTGAGCTGAACCAATTTGTCCATGGTCACGGGCTCAACAACTTGGTGCATTTCCGATCCTTCAACGGTCTGGATGTCGGTCATCACCCTAAACCTTTTATTGAACTCACTGTACTCAAGATTTCCCTCAGGCTTATACTCATAAACCATCCTGAGTTGCCCCGACCATTTTCGGGAAACGATCTCCAATCTGTTCAAAGTTGGACGGTCTAGTTTTACATACAATAGAAACCCAAGACCTTGCATGTAGGCTGCACAAAACCGGTACCCACTATTCCCAAGGATTCCCCAAACCGTAAAACAGGTATTTGTTACCCCTTCCGCAACCAGGGCACTTGCTGGAGACAGGGCATCATCGGTGCGAGTCTGGACTCCCCGAAAGGGAGACATGACGTCCACAAGGGCGGAAGCCATCTTGTTTGGAAGCGTTCCCTGACCTCCACTTCCATAGTTGTATCCGTTGAGCTTAGCGAAGGCGGCATAGTGAGCGCCCAAATTAACTGAACGAGAAGGGGTTGACCGTTTCGACCCATGAAAAGAAAGGACGGCATATCCTCCTAGCACGGACGCCACGGCTATAATATGCTGCGGAGAAACCTGGGTTGAAGTAACTGTCATATAGGTAAAAAAGGCGCAAACAGCAATAACAAGTAACAGTATCCCGCCAAGAGCCGAAGCTCCAGGGTATGGCATGCGGCCAATAGAATAGTCAGAAAGCTCGGCAGATGAAGAGCCGTCGGCTTCTGGCACGAAAGTCCCTTCCCATAACTCAGGATTCAACCAAGGCTCACTCGTATCTTTTGGGAGAATATGTTCCATATAAAAAGTATAGCAGAAACAACTGGTCGAACAGATTGCAATTGATCACTTACGGCTTTTTTGATATAACTATCCCACTCAGCTCAACGCTGAACGAACCCGAGGAGAAAAATATGGAAACCAAAGAAGTGACCATCACCTGCCCCGCACCAGGCCGCATCCTTAAACCCAGTGACGAATCATGGGAATTACGCACCTCTAATCGAACTGAACTTCAAAAGGAGTTTACAAAACTTATCGGACTTATTCCCCAAGGTGATGACGTGGGAATGAAAATAATTGGGTATTATCCTGCCGATGAGTATGCTCATCGGCAAAAGGAAGTTGCCAGAGTGGAACATGGCCTGGATGACGACAAGGAATCTTGGGAAACAAAATTGCGATTGTTTTTGGATCATGTTGATCAGATACTGACTATTGAGATCACTTACGAAGAGAGCGCCGCCACAATCTATTATATCTTGGGAAATTAATAGAGGCGCTCTGAAGAAAAACCATGCCGAGGAGCGAATGTGAAGAAAAATGAACAGGAACTATATACCCGGCTCACTCCCATCATCCAAGCAATGGGAGGAACGGCTACCGCAGAGCGACTACACTCTGCCCAGCGTTGCTGCGTACATGTAGTGCCCGGATCCGGATCGAGTCCCAAGTATTGCCGACCGGCTGAACATATCCGATTCACCATTCCATTCCCGGAGTCGGAAAAGGCCTCTCTCGTCCTCGGTCGCTGTGACCAGGAAACCGGCACCATGCATGCCTGGATCGAAGGGATTTCCAATCCAGAGTCAATTCTGGAAGACCTGGGTACGCTCGAGAAAACTACGAATGGAACGTTCTCCAAACTCAAAACAGCAGAACTATCGGACGATTTGTTTCAAGATGTCATTGCGAAAATCAAACAGGCTTACAACCAAGAAAGGACCTAGCCGATTCAGAAGCCACGAGCACTACGCTGGTGGCTTTCTTTTTTCTTGACTGTTTCTGTAAATACTATACTGTACGAATAAGCGCGAACCTTGAAAGTGTCCCCTCGTCTCGTGATAAGACGTAAAGGAGTATTTATGAAAGTCACAACCTACGGCACTCGGGGTTCTGTCCCGATTGCCAAGTCAGATGCCACACGGTATGGAGGCAACACCACTTGCCTTCGCATCGAGTCGGATTGCTTGCCAAATGATCATGCCTTGGTAGTTGATGCGGGAAGTGGGATCGTCCCTTTGGGATATGATCTTATCAGGGAGAACATTACCGATGTTAGCCTTCTCTTCACGCATTACCACCACGATCACACTCAAGGGCTCTTCCTGTTTCCTTTGACGTTCATGCCAAACGTCCAAAAGTACATGGTAGGCCCCATAGAGAGTGAAGTTGGACCGATTCAAATGCTACAAACCCTGATGAAGCCGCCGTTTTTTCCGCTCTCATCAGCAGAAGTGCAGCATCACTTCAAAGCCAAAGGAATCGAACACCCCAACAGTATGGTCATAATCATGCACCCTGTCGGAGGATTGAAACTGTGCAAAGTCAACGAACTGTGTGCCTTTGAAAATGCATCTCCAGCGCAAGTGCCCATGGGCAAGGGGAAATTTGACCTTGTCGAATGCCTTGTGATCAAGATGCTGTATTCAAACCATCCAGAACGTACGGTTTCATACCGCTTTGAGGAGCGACCCACCGGCAAAGTATTCGTATTCCTGACCGACCATGAAAACCAGGATGCTATGCCAACTGCCTTGAAAAAGCATTTGGCGGACGCAGATTTGCTCATCATGGACAGCCAGTATACCCCCAAGTCTTACCACGAGGGTGGAAAAGCTGGCTACGGTCACGGAACTCCGGATTACTGTGTTCGTACGGCTCAGTCAGTAGGCGCCAAACGTCTCGGACTTACCCATCACGATCCCAGTTCTTCGGACGAGCAGGTCGATGACATTTTAGCCATAGCCAAAAATGAATCCCTCAGGATTGGTTTTGGCGGAGAAGTTGTCGCCTGTGCTGACTACGGCGTCTTAGACGTCGCCTAGTCACAACTAACAGCCCAGTACGCACACGTTTTGATGTCACTTTCGTATAAACCCGCGCTTTCAAAAAGGCCGTCCGGATACCTCCGGGCGGCCTTGATTTTTATGTTATAGTTTCTTCATACAACACTTCCCTATGATCATCGGATTACTCGGCACTTTTGGAACCGGAAAAACAACATTGCTTGAAGCACTGCGGGCTGAACGCCCTGATTTTGCTTATTTCAAAGAGAATATCAGGCACCAGATGGCTTCTTTCGGCCAAACTGAGAACATCTTCTCATTCATAGAAAGTGTGGGGGTTGGCGCCTTCGAGCTGCTCAACATGAACTCCCTGAGCGTCATAGACCCTGAGGTTAATCCTCTGCTGGATCCTACACAGGTCATGGTAGTTGATCAGGTTTCCGTCGGGCACTACGGCTATTACTTGGCACAGAGGAAGACTGACGCCGATTTCCGATTTGAGCCACTTCTGAAACGGATGGCTCTCCACTATGCGAATCTCACAGATCTGTTCATTTACCTGCCGGTCGGAGTTTTCCCCCTTGTTGGTGATGACATGCGCCCCCTAGATCCGGCCGCCCAGATCAGCATCGACAATGGTATCGAACGAGCAATTCTGGACTTAAAAATACCACAAGAAAAAATACACCGACTTAAATCAGTCAGCATAGAGAGTCGAACGCTGGAAGTGATAGATCTGGTGGAGGACCCAGCAAATATCCAGCCAAATTCAATAATCCTCTGATATGCCGACCGAACACCTTAATTCTACCCCCAAAGTAACGATAGTGTGCTGTCAACATGGTGACGAACCCTTCGGAAAAGAAGTATTCGACTTCTTTAGCAGCCGATCAAAATTATTTCCTCAGCTGAAGATTATTCTGGCTAATCCTGAGGCATTGGCCCTAGGAAGTCGCTTTATCGAGGAGGATCTGAATCGTGCATTTCCTGGATCAGTGGAGGGAACCCATGAGTCTAAACTTGCATACTCTCTCAACCAAGAGATTAAAGGATGTGATTACTTGCTAGACATTCACACTACCCTCTCCAATATTAGAATGACCCCCATCGTCACTGTCATGAATGATGCGGTTAAGCGAATTATTAATGCCTGCGATTCTCGTGAAGTGGCCTTTATGACATCGCCAATGGCTAAGCAGTCACTGATTGGGCAGATTAACAATGGAGTGTCCTTAGAATTTGGGCTTAAGTATTCAAAGCGTCCCGAGGCACTGGAAGAAGCAGTCTCTATTATTAGCAGGCTTTTAGAGGCTGCAGAAAGAACGCCGAAAAAAAGAAAGATATTTTTTATCGATGACGTAATGCCCAAAGACGGCAGCGTCGAATTACCAGCTAGAATTTCTAATTTTCGAAAAGTGACGGCTCTTGGAGTTTATCCTTTTCTCTTCCACCGCAATTCATATCCCACGATTTATTGTCATACAGCCTCTAGGTTTAAAAATATTTTGATATAACTGAGAGGATTATTTTCCTTCGCCCGCCATATACAGCAAATCCTCTACTCCGGCTGCTTTAGCCTTCTCTATGACCTCATGAGTAATGATGTCATCTTTATTTAAGAGAACATTGTCATCTTTATCCAGCACGGCCCGGGTGGCCGTCTTTCCGAGAATGTTCTGCTCCTTTTTCTCATCCTTCTTCCCGGTGGCTTTTTCTTTCATCTCCCCCACTTTTTCTTTGAGACTCTCCATAAGACCGCCAGACTGTTCCTTTGGAGCAGGAGGAGGACTTTGAGATGCCTGGGCCATTACGGCTTTTTCACTTTCCAAAGAAGTATCGGCCTCCATGATGACTGCGCTTTCTCCCACTGCAACCATATCATCGACTGGAGCGGCCATCGGACCACCTTGCTTCATATCTTTCATTTTTCCCTGAGTCACTTCGAGATCAAGGATCTTGCCAGTTTTTTCGTCAAAAAGAAGATCCCCTACCGATCCCAGTTCATCTCCTTCTTCGCTTATCATCTTTTTGCCTTTCATTTTATTCTTATCCTCCACTGCTTCCTTGAGAAAGGGGTCGGAGTCAACTTCAACTATCATTGACTCGTTTTCTATAATCACCGCATCTTGCTCGATGGAAGAAATTGAAGAAAAGGGCAGGATTGTGGCGGGCCCGGTCATGCTTTTCTCTTTCATCAAAAATCCTAGGATTCTATGAGCCGTTTCATCTAAAATGACATCTTTGGCCTTTCCTACTTCTTTTCCTTCGGCTTGGGAAGTTATCGGCTTTTTTAGGACTTCGCTGATTTTTTGCATGATTTTATATTAAGGAATGATTGCCAAATCGTCATAGGCTTTTTTGACCTTGCGCCTCAGTGCGTAATAATAAGCTGAGGGAGCCCCAAAAAGAGTGGCCACGAGTGGAATGCCGATGTCGGCAGCGGGACCGGAACTTGGAAGATTTCCCGAACGGCTGACGATGCTCGTCTCAGGTTGACGATACTGGCTCTCCGTCGGCGGGCTATAGACAGGCATAGGAACAGAAGTTGGCGGGGTTGTAGGAGTTGGCGTGGGTGCTGGAACGTACACCGCAGACACAGCCGATTCCTTGGCTTGCTGCGCCCTGGAAGCTATCATTCCTCTTAAGAAATAAAAAACTACTGCGCCGATTAATAAGGCACCGATAACAATCCAGAGAAGGGGGGACTTGAGCGGTGAGCCGCTTGATTCGCCGTATCGCATAAGCATTAAAAGTTAACAATTACTGATCCAAGATACTCCCCTTTTTCGGTTATACCCGTAAGTCAGCTTACAGTTAGCTCAGCCGTAAGATTGTATGTCCCGCTCCTTTCTGGTAGATTTCTCCCAAGGATGGTGCGAAATGGAAAAACAACAGGAAACAGAGCAGACTCCCGATCACAAGGTATTTGTGGGAGATGAAATGAAGTACGTCGTGGTAGAAGTGGATAAGGACTACCTACTGGCCACCGCTATCTGCGAGAGAAGAAACAGGCATAGCGTTCGCCACAGGCAAGTAGTCTCCAACTTTGCAGATAAGATCGGCCGATCCGATCTGTTCGTGCACGGCGGTGGCCGGATATCTATAGACCACCAGCTGAAGACAATAAGGGCCTATGAAGAAAGTTCCGATTATGGGGAAGCCCATACCGAAACCGTTACTAAACTGCTCACGGAAGCCATGGAAAAAGAAGGGATGGCAAACTACCAGCTCATCGTGAAGGGAACAAATAATAACCCCGCCTATGTAAGGCGAAAGGATCCTTGGAATCCTCTGGGGATTAAATAGAGAGGGCCAATCTGTGAACGCTCAAAAGGATTACGGAATGAAAAAGAAAGTGTACTTGGCAAGTCCCATGGGCTTCGCTGAATCGACAAAGCAGTACATGTACCAATACGTTATTCCAATGCTCGAAAGCTTGGGCCTTGAAGTAATAGACCCTTGGAAGCTCACTTTGCAACAAGAAATTGACGAAGTGTATGCCATCAAAGATATGGTGGTGCGTGAAGAAGCCTTCAAAACACTCAGGTTCGTTATTGGAAAACGAAACGCACAAGGCATTGCCGAAGCCGATTTCCTGGTAGCCAATTTAGACGGCCAGGAAATGGACAGCGGCACCGCTTCTGAGATCGGGGCCGGCTCAATCACTGGCAAAACCGTATTTGCCTGGAGAAATGATCTGAGGCAGTCCGGGGAGCTTGGGGCCGTCATCAATTTGCAGGTGGAGTATTTCATTACTGTAAATGGTGGCAGCATTTCACGGAGCCTTGAGAATCTAGAACGGACTCTTAGGAAATACCTTGGTCTGCCAGAAGAACCCGTCTTCGCCTTAGCTTAATTACAAACCGCAATAAGAATTCCAACCAGCCCACGATAGCATCAAAGGCTGGTTTTTACTTTTGACATCATCTTAATAAGATACGCCCTTGACTCTGCCGTACCCAAGTGGTATGAATTATTAAATTCTTATGAATTTGGAGGAAATTTATGGTACAGAACACAGTCACTGACGCTTATCATGAACTGCATGCAGGAAGCGTGCGCAAAGAATTTGTTGCGCAGACCCAAGTTGCGGTAAGCCTGCTATCGACCTGCGATTCGCCACCTTATCATTGCTCAATCTTTCCTCCTTCAAAGGAGACTCGAGGAGCAATCGTCTTTCACGTTGATTACCCGCATGTTGAAAAGCTTGTCACCGAGCTCAATGAGCTGGCTGAAACTCCTTTGGCCCGCCACGATGCCTTCAACTGTTCTTACACTGGAAGGATCAACGGGGTATCCGTACAAGTACACCCAGGCCCTATCACACGCTGGAACTACAAAGCCTAAAGACTTTCTTTGGGCAAACCCCAAGACCGCACGCCCTTTCGAGAGCATGCGGTCTTTTCTTTATATTTTAATTGTCAGTGAAGCTTACTTCGTACCATACGCTATCAGTAGCGTCAAAAGTGAGCGTAAGGATGTCCCCTTTTCCAAGCACTCTGGTTGAGGCACCTAGTTCAAGATTAGAGGTAGGCAGGGTGCCTTGATCCTGAAACGTCACGGTATCAGTGTCGTCTGTTCCTTGGATGATAAGCAGCTGCCCGTCACCGCCATCAGCAATAGTCGGGGTAGAAGTAAGGGTCCGAGGAGCGCCAGAACCGGCCACCCTGACTTTACCGGCATCTGCCAAGACAAGGTCCGCCGCCAAAACCGTTTGGATCGCAGAAGGAGTGGTAATCACCGTTCCTCCAATAGTTAGGCTTCCCCCGATAGACGCATCATTCGTAACGGATAAGCCGGTACCGGCTGAAGACAAGGTTATGGCCGCCGTAAAGACATTTGCTTGATTGAGATAAGCTACGTTTGACAAGGTTCCGGCGGTATTAAGGTTCACGCCATTAAGCAGGTAATCGGCAACATCAAGGCTAGCTCCAGAAATAACGCCGGCACTGGTCACCTTGAACATACTTGTCCCATTTACCTGGAGATTCATCAAATCGGCAGCTGAACCTGCACCGCTTGCAGGGGCATTCAAGCCAATATAGGTTCCTCCGTCAGTAGCGGCATTACCTCCAGAGAGAGCACTTCCCAGCTGAAA
>JAJFBK010000095.1 GCA_020696955.1 Patescibacteria group bacterium
TGCACCTTGCTAATACTCCAGCCTGTGCGTTGCACTAGCTGGTCCGTGAGATCATGCCCATGCGAGATCAAATCATACAGAGTTGCAGGTGAACCTGTCAAGGCAGGCAATAAGTCACTGGCTACACTGAGCAACGGGTACATGGCATAAAACGAAAGCACATCCTGTACACTTGCCACCGGGTGGGCCCCCTGTTTTAGCAAACTGGTAATGCCCGCACTGCTCTCCCTGGTGATGTCACCGGGAACCACCAATACGTCTCGTCCCTCATCCAGTGCGCAACGGGCAGTAATTAAGGTGCCGGACTTTTCCCCTGCTTCCAGTATCAGAGTCGCCCGGCTTAATGCGGCAACGATTCTGTTTCTAGCCGGAAAATAATACTTTTGCGGGGTGGTGCCTGGAGGATACTCGCTGAGGGCACAACCACCAGCTTCTATTATAGTCCGATATAACGAAGCATGGATAGCTGGATAGATACGATCAAGGCCGCTCCCGAGTACTGCTACGCACTTTCCTCCCTGACGGAGGGCAATCTTATGCGCCAAAGAATCAACGCCATAAGCCAGTCCTGAGACAATGGTGAGACCAGACTTCACCAGTCCAGGAATAAGAAGGTTGGCTACCTGCTCTCCGTAGGGGCTAACCTTTCGGCTTCCTATGATACTGATGCAAGGAAAGGTAAGGGCTTCCAAGCTTCCTTGGATAAACAGCTCCTTAGGCCCTCCTCTCGTTTTAAGGGAAGAGGGAAAGTCAGAATCTTTTGGTAACAGGCACTTGATGGATGGAAGGGGCATATATCCGGTATACGCCCCAACTGTCCGCTCCACAATCTAGTTTACTCTGGGTTACTGTGGAATAGCTGAATCTTTTGAGCTTTGGCCTGTCTGCCGATCTCCTCCTGAAGCAACTGGGCGTATAACAAGAGTCCGATCGATTCCAAGTTACCATGCTGTTCGTGGCCAAGCACATTGCCGCCGCCCCTGATCTCCAAGTCACGCAAGGCAATCGACCATCCGCTTCCAAGCTGGTCCGCCTCTTCCAAGGCCTTCAGTCTCTTTTTGGCATTCTCAGTGATAGTCATTGCGTCTTCAGTGTTCTCATAGGCACTCCGCTCAACTCCCCCTAGTAAAAAGTGAGCGTAGGCCTGCGTCTTTCGTCTTCCCACTCTGCCTCGAAGCTGATAAAGATCTGAAAGACCGAACCACTCACTATGAAGCACCGCCAGCGTGTTAGCCATGGGGCTATCCAAACCATATTCCACGATGCTTGAAGCCACCAACACATCAATATCTCCACCTAAAAACGCTGTCATGGTCATGGCTAGCGACACCTCAGAAAGCTGGCCATGGGCCTTTGCCACCACGACCTCACCTTCTCCCTTTTGGCTGGCTCTGGCACCTTCTGAGAAGAGGACAGGAATTCTTCCAGCTTCCTTAATAAGCTTGCATACCCTATCCTGCACGTTACCCAGTGACTGCACACGGTTATGAACTACGTAGGTTTGGCCACCACGATTAATTTCTACGGCCAGTGCCTCACGAAGCAAAGAGTCGGAATAAGGATTGATAGAAGTCTCAACAGGAAGCCTGCCTTGCGGTGGAGTCCGCAAAATACTCAGACTTCGCAGTCCCGAGAGACTCATTGAAAGAGTCCGGGGAATCGGGGTGGCCGACAAGGAAAGAACATCAAGATGGGGGCGCATTTCCTTTAATCTTTCTTTTTGATCTACTCCAAATTTTTGCTCCTCATCCAAAATAAGCAGTCCCAAATCCTTGAACTCCATGTCCTTGCCTAGCAGCCTGTGGGTTCCTACTATCAAATCGATAGCCCCCTCTTTAAGTTTGGCGGCGATTTCCGCATTTCTAGAGGCAGTAAGCCGGCTGACATGCTCAACTACGATAGGCAGATCCTTGAACCTTTTAGAAAGAACGGCAAAGTGTTGCTCAGCAAGCACGGTAGTTGGCGCAATAAAGGCTACCTGTTTTCCGGAAGCCATGACCTGGGTTGCTGCACGGAGGGCGAGCTCGGTTTTTCCAAATCCCACATCACCGCAGACCAACCGGTCCATGGGAATATCACTGGCGAAATCTTTCTGGATCTCTCTCCAGGTTCTGGCTTGGTCATCAGTCAGGTCAAAGTCCACCTGCGAAGCAATGATTTCCAGCCACTCATCGGCTTTTTCATATGCTGGCCTCCTGCTCTGGTTGCGCTCAGCATAAATCCGAAGCAGTTCTCTGGCAATCTTAATCAGGTCCTTTTGAATGCGCTCCTTGGTGTTTTGCCAACTCTTGGAATACAGTCTGGTTAACCGGGGGTGACGGCTTCCAATATATGGCATCAACTCATCCTGCCGGTCAAAGGGAAATAATAACCGATCATTGCCTGCATATTGCAAAGAAATGAACATCTTCACCTCATTCTCTACGGTCTTTCTGGTTTCCATGCGCTCCAGAATTCCTACCCCGTGATGAGGGTGGACTATGTATTCGCCCGGCTGAATCTTGCCATGCTCGGTGTCTACGTAATTAGGAACCAAATCGGGCAAGTCTTTTACACTCTCCCAAGAATCCCCCTTACGGCGCTCGCTTTTTTCCAACTCCTCATCGAAGAAGTGAACCCTGTACGGATCCGTGTCATTTACCGGCCAATAGGTGATGGTATCTCCCCGCACTAAAAAATCACCAGATTGGTGGATCTGCTCTACTTCCTGATAAGAATGTCGCCTCAAATAAAGTAAGAGGTCGGTATAGTTTGGCATCACCATTATGGTATATACCGATCTGTGCTATTATAACCGCATATTCGAAATTGCACCAGGTTCTTTATCTATCTACGCAGCCAACGATCTTTGCCCCTCCTTTGGATCGGGTCCGAAAGGACCGGCACGTAGATAGATATAGCATCTGGTTTTTTTGTACCCAATTTATTGCGTACTCCAACAAAAAAGCGTCCCTTTCCAGGACGCTTTTTGCATAGGCCTTAAAGCCTATTTTTCAACGTCAATACCCATAGAACGGGCAGTACCAGCGATAATTTTAGCAGCCTCTTCAGGAGTTCGGGCGCTAAGGTCTGGCATCTTGATCTCTACGATCTTGGCTACCATTTCTTTGGTAAGAGTGCCTACCTTTACTTTCTTAACGCTGGAAGAACCAGACTTAAGACCAAGTGCCTGCTTGATAAGAATGGCTGCAGGCGGCTGCTTCATGATGAAGCTGAAGGTACGGTCTTCGTAAACGGTAATTTCTACCGGAATAACGGTGTCACCCTTGTCACGGGTAGCATCATTGAACTGCTTACAGAAGTCCATGATGTTTACGCCTTGAGGTCCAAGAGCGGTTCCAACTGGAGGCGCAGGCTGAGCCTTGCCGGCCGGGCATTGGAGCTTGATAATTGTTTTGATAGGTTTCTGAACTGCCATGGGGTTACATTCGCTTTAATTGTAGGTAATCAAGAGAAACGGGAGTTTCACGTCCGAACATCGATACGAGGACTTTTACCTTGCCTTTTTCTACGTCCACTTCATCGACTTTGGCTTGGAATCCTTTGAGGGCTCCGTCTGTGATCTGCACCAAATCTCCTTGTTCAAATTCGATTTTGTATTTTGGCTCGTCAACGTTCATACGGCGACGAATCGTGTCGACTTCCATTGGGGACATTGGAGTAGGACGAACGCCGAAACCAATGAATCCGGTAACGTTAGGCGTGTTTCGTACTACGAACCAAGATTCGTCAGTTACGATCATGTCTACCATTACGTATCCTGGAAAGATCTTCTTCTCAACGGTACGGCGCTTGCCGTTCTTGATTTCAATTTGTTTTTCAATAGGAACCAAAACGTCGAAAACGTATTCTGCCATGTTCATTGACTCGATACGCTGACGCAGGTTTTGAGCAACCTGATCTTCGTAGCCAGAGTAGGTGTGAATCACATACCAGTTACGTTCTCCTGATTGTTTTCCGCTGGAGCGAGTAACGCCCCGCTCTTTTGATTCTTCCTGTTGGATCATCTCGTCTGACATACGTGGAGAGTTACGAGGTTACTTGGTGATGAGGAGCGCCAAGGCATGGATAAAAAGGTAGTCTACTACGCCTACGAAAGCCGTAAAGAATGCTACGCCGAACAGTACGCTAAGAAAGTGCTGAACCAAAGTCGGAAAGGTAGGCCAGGCTACTTTACGTAGTTCGACCTGCACCCCTTTGAAATAGCTGGTGAGCCAAGTTAGCGATTTCATGCTATTTCTTAGTGCCAGCTGGCTTCTTAGGTCCGATTTCCAAGATCTTAACTTGGGTCAGGCTCTGACGATGACCAAGCGTGCGACGTTGACGCTTCTTGGCTTTGTAGGTCGATACCCGGATCTTTGGTCCCCGAAATTGGGATACGATCTGAGCGGTAACGACGGCACCGTCTACCATGGGAGCTCCGATTACCGGTGTCTCTCCGTCCTGATACATGAGAACCTTGTCAAAAACAAAGTTATCACCTTCAGTTGCTTCTAGTTTTTCTACCGAAACGAAACTTCCCGGGCTTACCCGGTATTGCTTTCCGCCGGTTTCGATTACCGCAAACGCCATACTTAAAGCTTATTTGTAATAGTTTTGCTACTCTTCGAGATTCAAAAAAGAGTGGCCAGTTGAACCAACATTACCAGATTAGACCTAGAAGGTCAACCTTTTATA
>JAJFBK010000096.1 GCA_020696955.1 Patescibacteria group bacterium
AGAAGCTTGGCTTTTTCCTCCTGCGTCAATTCGGTAACCGGAATTCCAGTGATCGAGGAAACAACTTGAGCGATATGCTCAGGCGTCACCTCAGTCTTTTTGGCAATCCTTACCTTTGCTGCGGCTTGATCCACAAGGTCTATGGCCTTGTCGGGTAAGAACCTGCTCGTAATGTACCGATCAGAAAGATCTGCGGCAGACTGGATGACGGCATCAGAGATGGAAACCTTGTGATGCTCCTCATACTTAGGACGGATACCCATCATAATCTGCACTGATTGCTCGACAGAAGGCTCTTTTACTACCACCGGCTGGAACCTACGTTCCAAGGCCGAGTCCTTCTCGATATGCTTTTGGTACTCATTCAAGGTGGTGGCACCGATCAAGTGTAACTCTCCTCTGGCTAGAGATGGCTTAATTACGTTTGCCGCATCGAGTCCACCCTCCCCGCTTCCGGCTCCCACTACGGTATGAAGCTCGTCGATAAAGACCAGAAGTTCGTCCTTGTTCTTTGTGATCTCATCAAGTACGGCTTTCATCCGTTCCTCAAACTCACCCCGGTAACGAGTGCCGGCTACAATCGAATTCATAATAATTTCAACCACCCGCTTGTCTTTCAGGGAATCGGGCGCCTCTCCCTCGGCAATCCGCTGGGCAAGTCCCTCTACGATTGCGGTCTTTCCGACTCCGGGCTCTCCAATTAGCACTGGGTTGTTCTTGGTGCGCCTTGAAAGAATCTCCATGGTCGTCTGGATTTCTTCAGAGCGTCCAATTACGGGATCAAGCTTTTTCTCGGCTGCCAAGGCACTCAGGTCTCGTGAATACTTATCCAGATGAGGAGTCTTTGAAGTAGGCTTGGTCTCTCCGTCAGGCAAACCGTCTCCCACTACCCTTAGCACCTGCTGACGCAAGGATTCAGGGGTGAGACCGTACTTATGAAGCAGATCACCAGCCATGCCATCATCTTGCATCAAGGAAACAAGAAGATGTTCCGGTCCGATGTATTGGTGACCCAGCTCCCGACTGATCGCAACCGAGTACCCTAAGCTATTGCTGAGCTCAGGTGAAAGCGTTGCAAAGGTCGGAGAGGCATCAAGATGTTCAACATTGGCTTCAATGTAGCCTTTGATATCCTCAGTCTCAATCTTAAATTGTTTGAATACGCCTTGAACAACCTCGGTATCACAGAGGGCCATAAGCATGTGCTCAGGCCTCATGGACCTGCTCCCCCATTCGGTGGCGTACCCGGCAGTCTTTTGAAGCACGTGCTGAGCAGGCGCTGAGAAAAGATCGGTTATATCCTGTGATTCTGAAGCATTGGCAGTTGGAGCATTGAATGTCTCATTTGGCAAAAGAGCACCAAACGGAGCCTGCTTTTGCAAATCTGCATAATCATGTGCGCAAACGTCAATTGTCTTGGCAGCTCCGTCCTTTACGAAACTGACCCTTGCCGTGGCCGGACGTATCCGGCAAATGTCGCAAATTACAGCCATATGTAAAGTTTAAGATAGTTAATGTATTGGTATTGTAAAGTATACTTTACATTTGTGTCAATAGCCTTTTACAATCCTCAAACCCATAGTAAATCAGAAATGAGCTCTCTGACTGTGTATTTTCCTACACTCTGGTCAAATCTGTCAGAGGAAGGTATAAAAAGAAGGAACCATTACTCTTTCCTATGCCCTCTGTCCCATCCCTCATAACTCGAATAGCCGAGAAAACACTAAAAGATCCTGCGGAGAGGGTCTTGTTTATCGAAGCCATGGATAAGGCAGCCTCGGGCGTGAGCAGCTTGGTGATGCTTGAAGAAAAGACAGTTCTTCCTTTTGAGACTTTTCGTGTAACCGATTTTCAACCGGAGTGGGTACGCTGCGTGGACCAAGGAACTCGTGCCGGCAAACACCAGCTTCACGAGCAAGGAGCTTACTATTGCCTGGATTTTTCCTCAGTGTTTTCAGCTTCAGTATTAAGAGAGGTGGCGATCCCAGAGCCCTTAGTGATCGATGCCTGCGCCGCTCCAGGCGGAAAAAGCATGCTCGCCTTCAAGCAGCTGCGTCCATCCCTCTTGATTGCCAATGAGGTAATCGGCAAAAGAACCGGGTCGCTCATAGCAAACTTCAAACGGTGCGGTATCAGTCCAGCCATGGTTACCAGGCTTGATACCCAGGTACTGGCCGACTCGCTTGAGAGTTCTGCTGACGTCGTAATCGTTGACGCTCCTTGTTCAGGGCAGTCCCTTCCGGCCAAGGGCATTGAGGCTCCAGGCGCCTTTCACCCTGTCTCTATCAATATGAACGCCAACCGACAGAAGCGTATTATTACCAACGCTGGTCGTATGGTAGCTCCTGGAGGATATTTAGCCTATATGACCTGTACTTTTGACCGGGAAGAAAACGAGGGCATCGTGGAATGGTTCTTAAAACGCAATCCAGGCTTTGAAGCGGTAGAGGTTCCTCACCTTAAAGCCTTTTCTTCATCCCTTTCCAGCGTTCCCTGTTATCGACTCTGGCCTTTTCAGGGATTGGGCGTCGGGGGCTTCACTTCCCTTCTGAAGAACATGAGCTCAGAAACAAAAAGCAGCCCCTACTTACAGGAGCTGCCGGTTGTCTGGAGCGCAGAATAGCTTAGACCTAAGAGAATGTTCCCCAAGCCGCTTTTCGGCTTCGGTCTTTTGTAAACGG
>JAJFBK010000016.1 GCA_020696955.1 Patescibacteria group bacterium
AAGGCCACGACGATTAGCACGAAGCTGACTGGTAGGGCAGCAATCGGGCCGCCAAGCAGAACAAAGCCAAGCGTAAAAAGAAATGAGAAAGCAGTGGCACCTATCATGGTCAAACTTGGCCTGATGCTCCAGGCATGCGGAAAACTTCTCACGGCAAAGAGACAGGCCTGTCCCATGAAAACGAATCCCACGAACGTCACTGTTCTTAAATGATCCATATCAAATCCAAATACTGACCGGCCAAGTTCGAATACAACAAGCATAAGAGTGAGTGGCACCAAGGCCAGTACGGCAGCAGAGAGGACAAGTTTTTTCACCTCCCACTTAGCCGGATATTTGGAGGCAACCGACTTGTCAGTGGCAATAGAGATGGCTACGAAGTCATTAGCCAGAACCAAAAGGATGGCCACCATGGGTGAAAGCACATAGGAGTGCGTAAGCATGAAAACGATACTCGTAAAGAAAGAGACCTCAACCGCCTTGACGCTTTTGTTCAAAGCCCAAGTCCGTATACGTGCGTACACCTCTCGGCTTGCTTGAACAGTAGCGACGATTCCTTCTAACCCTGGATTGGTCAGGATAAAGCTGGCCGACTGCTTGGCAACATCGGTGGCACCAGAAACCGCAATCCCCACTTCCGCCTGATGAAGGGCTGGTGCATCATTTACCCCGTCCCCGGTCATTCCCACCGTGTGGCCAGCTTCCTGCAAGGCTTTCACGATTCGAAGCTTATCCTTTGGGTAGACTTCGGCAAAAATACTGCCTGACAAGGCAAGCTTGGGATGACTTTCAAGATCTGAAGGGGTTACTACCGCTCCTCGAAGACCCAACTGATGGGCAATTGCCGCAGCTGTCGATTTACCATCTCCAGTAATCATAACCACCCTGATTCCAAGGCCTCTTAACCTTCTCATAAGAGCCGGCGCCTCTTCACGCAAAGGGTCTGAGAGGGCAATAAGCCCGACGCATTCCCACTCATCCTTGAATTTGGCAATTACGGCCACCACCCGTAATCCCTGCTCAGAATAAGCCGCAAGATCAGTCTGGATTTTACTTGTTGTGCCTTTCAGTTCTTTGAGCATGAGATCAGGAAAGCCTTTTCGCAAAGGAATTTCCTTTCCATCAAGGATGATACAGGCCTCGGTACATTTGGTAGCCGAATCAAAGGGCACGAAATTACAAGACTCAGCCAAATGAATTCCTCGCATTGCCGTCTCCTGCAGGATGGCCCTATCGATAGCGTCCTCATCAGCCTCATTACTGCAAGCTGCCGCCATTTGTAACAAGTCTTCCTTACTGAAATGTCCGTAGCTGATAGTCTTTACGACTTCTAGCCGATTCTGAGTAAGCGTGCCCGTCTTATCAACACAGAGGACATCCATCATGGCCGCTTCTTGAACGGCCGCCAATCTCCTTACCAATACGCCCGCCTTACCCCGACTCAGCTGCAGAGCGCCATAACTCTGGGCGACGGCGAACATGGTAGGAAAAGCCACTGGAATGGACGTTACCAACAAGACAATTACAAAGGTAAGAATATTGGTTAGCGGGGCACCGGTAATAAGGGCGTAAGCCGTCACTGCTACCGATAGCGTGAGATTAAGAATGAAGAAGCATTTGATGATGGTAAAAATCACCTTCTCCATGTGGGTAGGCGGATGTGAGACCTCCAAAAGTTGGGTTGTTTTTCCATATTGAGTGGATCCTCCTATGGCCGTCACGGTTGCCGTGGCCTCTCCCCGTTTCACGACACCGCCAGTGAATACCGCATCGCCCGTCGAAAGGTCTCTGGCCACCGATTCCCCGGTCAGACTGGAAAGATCAACACTTATTTGTCCTTCGGTAAGAATCGCATCGGCAGGAACGATATCCCCAGTCCTCATCCTGATCAGATCACCAGGCAAGAGCTCTCTTGAAGGAAGCGCCAGCCATGAACCATCTCGAAAAACCCGAGACATGATCTGCAGGTTATGTCGAAGTGAAGCCAAGGCCTTGTCAGCCGAATGACGTTGATGGAGATTGATAGCGCTGTTTACGAAGAGCAAGCCCAGCATGACTACCGCTTCTAATGTTTTTCCCGAAAAGAAGGCCAGGAAAATAGTGCACTCCAAAAGCCAGGGCAAAGGACCCCAAAAGTTTTTGAAATAGAGCCGTAAAAGATTTTCACTTTTTTCGGGCAGCTCATTAAATCCATATGAGCTTCGAAGTGAGTCTACCTGGACGGATGTGAGACCAGTAATGGAAGGTGTAGCGGGCATGCTTTCATTATAGCAAACCCTTCCTTACGAATTATTGCCTGAACAAGATTCCGGGACGAGAAAAGTCCAGTTTTGGTTTTAGGAGCGAGTATGCAGCCTCACATTCTGGACACTCTTTTAGAACTACAGAATCTTTTACGAAATAAACCTCACCCTCTTTTCGGCCATTACTGAGGACGCTTACCACCTCAAGACCTTCATTCACGGTCACAACCTGCCAAACCGGAACAATTGCCGTAACCGTAATAGGCTCTGAAGCGTGCTCCTTGGAGGAAAAGACCGGAGCGGCCTCGCTTTTAGAAGCCCAAGGACTGGAGCTTACCAGTATCCCTAGCCCAAAGACTAATAACGCTAGCATGGAGTTCATATACATATCTAATGATAGTCCGCCAAGTATGGGCTTGTTTTCGAAACGCATCTATAAGCTTGCGTACAAAAAAATCCCTCCGCAAGTATTTGCGGAGGGAGAGATCACGATCCAGCACGGTAAAGCTCAAGAAGCTCACGCCACCTGTCATGAAGTCGGTAAGACAAATCCGGCAACTCATTATCAGGAACGTGGCTGTTGGCATAAGTAGTGATGATAAAAGAAGCAATCCCTTTGTCAGAACACTCTTTGGCAACATTTAAGTTATCTTCTACGATGGCGGTACAGCCTCGTTTTAGACACTCAAGGCCCTTCTCAAAGAAAGTGAACCCACCTTCTTCATTAGAGGAACAGCAGTGAATGATTTCCTGAAACTCGAGTGGTCGGAAAAGAGCAGCCTCTTCCTTCGTTGATTCCGCCAACTCATCATGCCGATGGGTCATGGCCACCACGGGCTTATCAAGCGAGATGGCATGAAGCGTCTTAACCGCATAAGGAGCCGGTGGCAATCTGTTTGCGCCATGAAACTCCATGCATCTTTTCATTGCTTCGTAATGACTGATCTGCCAAAGATCTTCTAGTCTCTTTCCAAGATAATCGGTAAGGGTATACTCAGCACCATATCGAGCGTTGTACCAAACCAAGAGAGGATCAATGAGCACTACGGCTGAATCATCCAAGTCGGTTGCCAATACTTTTGTGGTACGCAGGTACCATATGGCTTTTTCTCGAGTTAAGGGCATCGGAAGCCACCTCCTTCTTCCTTGTGTACCAGAAAATACTGGGAAACGATAGCCGTTATGCTTCCAGCAGCTTTTCTACTTCATCAGCACTATCCGTATATACCCGTATTTCTTGGATAACCGTCCTTCCCCTGAACTTCACCAGAACGCCGCCAGGAAACCGCAGGCACTTTATAGAAACCGGACCACTGGTAATCACCTTAATATGTCCTAAGGAAATCTTGCTTACGCATGGCAAGGCCGCCACCGCTTTCATCGGACGCAAAGCCTCATCGATAACAGTTGTATGGCTCGTCGTAAACTTTCCGCCCTGCAAATGCTTCGGCATGTTACCAGCCCAGTATCAGGGTTGCCTTGTCCACTTCTTCATTCATACCCTTTATATAAGGAAGGTCGTTTAGCTCGGTACGTGTAACCCAGGCATGGTCAGTGAAAGCGCCTTCTTCCACCTTCACTTCCCCGCTAACAAAAGGGGCCATGAACTTTAGGAGAATAACCGGGATGCCATCAGGCCGCACAAAGGCGACACTATTCAAGTATTGAAGATTGCGCGCATCTATTTCCACTCCCGACTCTTCTCTTGCTTCCCGGCTTAGCAGGTCTTCAAGAGCATTTTCAAAATCAATGACATCGCCGTTCATTCGGGTCGGATGCTCGATGTCCATATCCTTCCACTCCAATTTTCCTCCTGGAAAGGCAAATTTTCCCGGATGAACCTTTTCGGACTCGCTTCTTTTCAGTGCCAAGAAGCGGCGGTCTTCTTCCCTATAAATGAGTACATTGGCCACGAAGTAGAAAAGCTTGTCGCTTTTAGCTGCTTCCAAACTGATTTTTGAAGCTTTCATGAGAAGGATTACTTATCTTGCTTCAGCCTACCACGTTCATGGCCCGTGGCAAACAAACCTGGTAAAGTGATCTTATGAATCAATTTCGTCTTCCCATCATTATTTTCGGCACACTCTTCTTTGTCTGCCTAAGCTCCGCCATGGCCCTTTACCAAGGAGCCAGCCAATTTCTCCTCTACGATTCTGGGTATTCCCAGGTTCATAATTTTTTAAGTGACTTAGGGATTAGTGAGAGTTACAATCACCAGCCGGTCAGCAACGTCATTAACATCCTCTTCGGCTATGCGCTTTTCTCAGCCGGCATCGCCACGGCCCTCTTTTTCTTTCAGCAATCCTTGCGGCTAAAAGGAACCGTTAAGAAGATTCTTCCGGCCCTTGGGGTTCTGACCTGGCTAAGCGTCAGCCTTATTCCCCTCATCCCCTCCGATGACTATGTCTGGCCTCACCGAATCGTCACCGTACTGACGCTGATCATCTTAGCAATTGCTTGCACTGCCCTTTCAATGGCTGCGCCGGAACGCACTTTTCAATCAGCTGGACTTCGGGTTTTTACCGTCCTTCTCTGGCTCTACCTTCTTTTTTTATTCCTCGGGCCCCTGCCAAACTCAAGTTTGCTCGCCCGCATGGTTCATGCCCTCAGCCAAAAGGGTATTATCTATGGTTTTATGATCGTGGTTTCTCTTTTCCAATTCTTCCCTATTAGAAATGAGACGAATGAAGATTTCGCATAAGATAGCTGTTCGGTTGGGAAAGATATTTCTTATAAGCTTTCTGATCATTTCCCTCACAGGTGGCTTCTTTTCCATGAAGGGAAAGCAGGTTCCGATTACCGATTATCCGACATCCCAGTATGAAACCGTCTCTTTCGGCAGCGAGGCTCGTGACCGTCTTCGACTTGAGGGGTGGTTCTTTCCTGCTGGTTCCGAAAAAGTCGCCCTTGTCGTCCATGGCTGGAGCGGGAACCGTTCAAGCTTCTTGGGACTGGCGCAGTACCTGCAGACAGAAGGAATCAACGTCCTTACGGTGGACTTACGGGGCGGGACTGGAAAAAATACCTACGGTCAGTACGAGGAAGGAGACATCTCCGGGGCGGTTACCTGGCTTAAGGGCCGGCAATTTGCTCCAGAAAACATTTTCCTAATCGGCAACTCACTTGGAGGCGCCGCATCAATTAATTATGCTTCAAGCCACTCGGTTGGCGGGTTAGCCCTTATTAGCCCGGTACTCAATATTAGCCATACAAAACAGTACGTAGTCAAAGATCTGAACCTGCTCTTCCCCACCATTTATGCCACGGGCATCACAGTAGTTGAGCGCCTATTTTATGGAATAAAACCCGTAGACCCAGAAGATGTCTTCGGCGCCTTAAGGATGCCGGTAATTATATTTCACGGCACCGAAGACCATAAGGCGTCAATCGATGACGTTTACAAGTTGCAGAAATCTCTTTCCAAGGACCAAGAACAAATTACCGATTTTGTCTTCTTCGAAAATGCCGACCACACCTTTTTTAAAGACAATGCTCAAAGTCAGAAAGAAGTGAGCCAGGATATTTTGGATTTCATAAAAAAGATCTCTAGGAGATAGCGCACATACCTGCTATCATTCAGTGACAATCATATTCCATAAGCTTTTATCTTATGGCCCAAAAGCCCCTTCGGCGCCTTATTTCCGCACTTGTTGCCATTGCCCTTTTCGCTGTTCTCGGGGCTCTTCTTATACGGTGGGACGAACGCCAGAATCCTCAGGACACTCTGATTATCGCCGACGTGAAGCAGCCCGTATTTGCCCTCCTCTACTTGGCTGAGGAACAAGGTTACTTTGACGACCAAAATCTTACTGTTACTCTTCATCATTTTCCTACGGGAAAAGATGCGCTAAGCCAAGTTGTGGCAGGTAAGGCGCAGCTGGCAACCACCTACGAAACTCCTTTCGTTACTCGCATCCATGAAGGTAATGACCTGTTAGCGATCTCAACCCTCCACGATTCGGCTCAGAACAAAGCCATCGTCAGCAAAAAAGAAAAAGGAATTGCCTCCGCAAAGGACCTGGCAGGGAAACGAGTGGGAGTAAACCTTGGTACAAGCTCAGAATTTTTCTTGTATCTCGTATTGACTAGCCAGGGGCTTTCCCTGAAAGACATCGTCCCAGTTCCTCTCGACTCTGATAAACTGGCAGCAGCATTAGCTTCGGGTTCGGTGGATGCCATTGCCGCCCCCAATTCAAGCGTATTTTTTTCTCAGAACAATTTGAGCCTTGAGAACCACTCACTATTTTCTTCCGATACGTATGTAGAGATTTCCCTTCTTGCCGGAACTCGTCAGTTCGTTCAAGACAATGAGCGCAGCATCAGCAAGCTAATTACCGCACTTAATAAAGCAAAGGAGTTTGTTGAGGCAGACAGGAATTCCGCCATCGACATAATGGGGAAAATCATGCCGGAATACAGCAAGCAGGAGCTAGAAAGTCTGCTGCAGAATACTTCACTACGTCTCCGTTTGGATAATGCCTTACTTTCTAGCATGGAAAGGGAGAGCCGTTGGATCACGAGCGGAAAACAGTACTCTAACCCTGATCCCGATTTTCGCAACAACATTTATACCCGCTATCTGAAAAGAGTGCAGCCAGAAGAAGTAACCCTCTACTAAGCCATGAAAATTGGAATCAAGATCATTCTGCCCCTTCTTATTCTGCTCTCTCTTTTGGTTGGCAGCTTGATATTTTTGGCCATTTCTACCCAACGTGACGGCCAAGCCGTAAGGCAGACCGTCGATACTGCCAGGGAAATCAACGGAATCTCCCAACAGATTACCAGCCTGCAAAAAGAAATCGATGCAAGCGTGATTGCCTATAGATTCGTAAAGAACGAAAGCTATGTTGCCGTGATAGCCAGGGATGAAAAAAGAATCGACGAATTAGTCGAGAGAATGGGCTCATTTCTCACTTCAAGCACTGGCCAAGATATTTTGAACCGATACAAAAGCTCCCTGGTTGGCAGCGCAAATGCCCGGGCAGATGTCATAGCTTCTTCCAGAAGTGGCAGCAGCAGCCAACAGAACTTGGATTTTGCCAAGTGGATAGACGCCTTCCGCATCAATAATGCCACCCAGACCGACCTGGTAAACTTCAGCCTTACCCGTCTTGAGGTAACAAGCGAACTCTACCGGGACATTACGAACCGGACATTTCAAATCGCTTGGGTGACGGCCATACTAGCTCCCCTTCTTTTTATATTGCTGTACGCCTATTTGAATAAGGTCATTGTAAGACCTATCCGTATTCTTTCTGGCTCCTCTTTGGCCACCGCCAAACAAGACTTCGATCACCCTATCACCAACTACGGCAATGATGAACTGGGAGAATTAGCTCTCACGTTCAATAAAATGAACCAGCAACTGAAACAGCTCTACCAAAATCTTGATGAAAAGGTAAAAGAAAAGACTCAGGCCCTAGAGTCTGCAAACCTCAACCTACTACGAAGCAATCGAGAACTCCAAGACTTTGCCCATGTAGCCTCTCATGACCTGCAGGAACCTCTCAGAAAAATCCAGACTTTTGGAGATCGCTTAGCCACTAAATATAGCGGCTCGTTGCCAAGCGAAGGCAAGGAGTACTTAGGGCGAATGATGGGTGCAGCCGGCAGAATGAGCGCCCTTATTAATGACCTTCTTTCTTTTTCACGCATTACCACTAAAGGCCAGCCGTTTGAGCCCGTCGATCTAAACAAGATAGCCCAAGAAGTAATCTCAGACCTTGAGATAGCTATAGAACAGGGAGGAGCAGCCATTACGGTCGATAAACTCCCCACCGTGAACGCCGACCCTATGCAAATGCGCCAATTATTTCAAAATCTTCTCAGCAACAGCCTGAAGTATCGCTCCCCCGAAAAAAGCCCCGTGATTTCCATCTCTGCTACCCCCCTAGCAAAGGAAAAAGAAACATGCCATATTGAATTTAAGGATAATGGTATTGGTTTCGAACAACAGTACGCTGAAAAAATCTTTGACGTCTTCCAGCGCCTTCATGGCCGAGAGGAGTTTGAAGGTACCGGAGTCGGGTTAGCCATATGTCGTAAAATAGTCGAGCGACATGGCGGAACGATAACAGCTCAGAGCACTCCGTCAGAAGGAACAACATTTACCGTCAGCCTTCCACAGAAGCAGTTAACCGAGGAAAATTCATGAAAAAGGAGTGCATAACCATTCTGGTTGCCGACGATGACGCCGATGACAGAATGCTTACAAAAGAGGCACTTGAAGAAAGTCGCCTCGCCAATGACATTCGCTTTGTAGAAGACGGTGTCGAATTACTTGATTATCTAAAGAACACTGGCAAATACAAGGGTGCTGACACACCTCGCCCAGGCCTGATTCTTCTTGACCTCAACATGCCGAAGATGGATGGTCGTGAAGCATTGAAGCATATCAAATCTGATAACGATTTGCGCCATATTCCAGTAGTGGTGCTCACCACCTCAAAAGCTGAGGAAGATATCTACAAGAGCTACGAGACAGGAAGTAACTCCTATGTAAGCAAGCCCGTTACGTTTGAGGGACTCGTAGACGTAATCCGCTCTTTAGGAAGATACTGGTTTGAGATCGTCGAATTGCCTGCCAGCAAATAGACTGCTTGTACGAAAAGGAGCCTCTTCTCGAGGCTCTTTTTTTATTCTTCTAATATCGATAAGTATTCTTTTCGCAGTTTCGACACCTTGGGAGCTATGACAATTTGGCAATACCCTTTGTCAGGGTTCTTTGCAAAATAATCTTGGTGATACTCTTCAGCTGGATAAAAAACGTCAAGCGAGGCCACCTCGGTTACCAGTGAATCCTCCCATACTCCCTCAGCATCGATTTCTTCCATCACCTTCAAAATAATTTCCCTTTGGTGCGGCTCGGTATAGTACACGGCCGAACGGTACTGAGTACCCTCATCGGCTCCTTGCCGGTTGGGAGTAGTAGGATCGTGAAGGGTAAAGAACACCCGCAGCAATTGCTCCAA
>JAJFBK010000097.1 GCA_020696955.1 Patescibacteria group bacterium
GTGACCACTTTTCTCATAAAGATCCTTTTTGGTGATATGAGGAATTTCTACCCGCTCATATCCGTAAGCTTGTCGCAATTCCCAAACGAATTGGTCAAGCAAAACACGAAGGGTATTACCTTTTGGTGTCCACAAAGGAAGCCCAGATCCTACAAGATCTGAAAAAGTGAACAGATCAAGTTCGGCTCCCAGTTTTCGGTGATCGCGCTTCTTTGCTTCCTCCATCATCTGCAAGTAGTCTTTTAAAGCCTGTTTGGTCTCAAAAGCCAGACCGTAGATGCGCTGAAGCATGGGTCGCTTTTCACTTCCACGCCAGTAAGCGCCGGCAGCGTGAGAAAGCTTGAAACTGCCAAACTCAATGTCCTTGGTTGATTCGACATGCGGCCCCTTGCAAAGATCGGTAAAGTCCCCAGAAGTATAGAAGGTAACCTCAGTCTCGCCGGCCGCTGCCAAATCTTCAATCAGCTCTTTCTTGTAGGGCTGATCGGCGTACTTTTCCAAAGCCTCGGCAATGGAATGAGTTGACTGCTCAAAGGTAAGTCCTTTCTTCAAGATCTCCTTCATCTTATCTTCTAAGACTGGAAGGTCTTCAGGACTGATGGCTCGTGGCAGGTCAAAGTCGTAGTAAAAGCCGTTATCAACCGGTGGTCCGATTGCCAACTTGGCATCCGGAAACACTTCAAGTACAGCCATGGCCAGCACATGGGAGAGGGAGTGACGCTTTTTGTAGAGGTTATCGATTTCCATGGGATTTAATAGTGAGTTGGTATGCGGAATTTTTTAGCGAGGCTTTTAACCTCTTCGGCCAAATCAGGCCTTTCAACCGGGCTCTGCAGGGCAGCGGCTATGATATCGGCCAACTGCTCCATTTCTTTCTCCTTCATGCCCCTTGAAGTTACGGCTGCGGTACCGAACCGAAGCCCTGAAGGATTAGTAGGCTTTTGGGTATCGAACGGAATCATGTTCTTGTTGCAAATGATGCCGATCGATTCAAGTATAGCCTGGGCCTCGGCTCCTAATTTTCTTGTAGAAGTAAGGTCAAGCAAGAACAAATGGTTATCAGTACCATCAGCTACCAGGCGGAAGCCATGCCGGTGAAGTCCGAAGGCCAACTGCTTGGCATTGGAAACCACCTGCCGTGCATATTGATGGAAGGATGGCTGCTTCGCTTCCTGCAAGGCTACGGCCAAGGCGCCAATAGTATGCATGTGTGGCCCACCTTGAAGACCTGGAAATACTGCCTTGTCTATAAGGGGGGCAAACTCAGGTCGACAGAAAATCATGCCGCCTCGTGGTCCACGCAGGGTCTTGTGGGTACTGGTAGTAATGATGTCGGCAACCCCAAAAGGTGAAGGGTGCACGCCGCCGGCGATCAAGCCGGCGATATGAGCCATGTCTACCATAAGGAAGGCATTCACCTCCTTGGCGATACGAGCAAATCGCACGAAATCCAAGAGCGCCGGATAAGCGGTGGCTCCGGCAATGATCAGACGAGGACGATGTTCGATGGCCAGTTGGCGCACTTCTTCATAATCGATAAGTTCGGTTTCCTGGCTAACTCCATAGTGAACGAACCTATAGACCTGCCCGGTAAGGCTCACTTTGTGGCCATGGGTCAAATGACCGCCATGCGCCAAATCAAGTGCCAGTATAGTGTCGCCTGGTTTTAAAAGAGCTGAATAAGCGGCCAGGTTGGCTGGAGAACCAGAGTATGGCTGGACATTTACATGGTAGTCAGTCTGAAAAAGCTCTTTGGCTGCTTGAATTGCCTCCTGCTCCACTGCATCAATGATTCGGTTCCCGGCATAATACCGTTTGCCCGGATATCCTTCGGCATATTTGTTTGCCAAGGGTGACCCGAGAATGTCGAGCACGTTTTTTGACATGTAATTTTCTGAGGCTATAAGAGATAGCTCTTCAGATTGGCGCTGCGATTCAGCCGCTACCAGCTCAACAATGGAACTCATAGTTCTCCTTCTGTATTACGAGCCGCCCGTACTACGTTATGAAGCAACCAGACAGTAGTTAAAGGACCGACCCCGCCTTTGGCAGGAGAAAGATTGGCAGCCACCTGACTCACTGAATCAAAATGGACGTCACCCGAGCAGTCAATAACAGTCGCTCCTTCGCTGACCCATTGATAAGTAACAAGATCAGGCTCTCCGGTACCAGTAACCAGCACCTTGGCGATCTTGGTAACAGATAAGATGTCAGGAGTCTCTTCGTCTACGGAAGAGGCATCAATTCCCAGCTTCTTGGCGTATTCAAGAATTGGCTGTCCAACCAGCCTTCCTTTTCCCACCGTAACTAAGGGGCCTTCATCACTCTCAATGTCGTAATAATCTAACAAAGAAAAAACTGAGCAGACCATGGGAGGTAAGAAAAAACTGGAGATCTCTCGGAAATCGGTGACGGTCTTGGCTCGCCAGTCAGCTTTTTTCCAGGATCCATTAAGAGCGTCTACGTCTTTCTCGTCTGAGATAAGGGCAATAAGCCTATCAGTCTCTTTTTTGTCATACACATCGGGAAGAGGCAGCTGCAGCAAGACACCATGAATCTCTGGGTCTTCGCTTAAGAAGGCCACCGTCTTCTCAATTTCCTCGGCCGGCGCACCGGCTTCGATATGATAAAGAGACAGAATAATACCCAGT
>JAJFBK010000017.1 GCA_020696955.1 Patescibacteria group bacterium
AAGTTTCATGGTGCCATCACCAACCGTCAGGCTCTAGCCGGATCATTGAACATCCCGGCCGTAAAGAACCTTGAACTCGCAGGATTAGACAAATCTATCGAGACCGCCAAGGCCATGGGAGTTACAACTCTAAATCGGCCTCCACAGGAGTATGGACTCTCCTTGGTGTTAGGAAGTGGAGAAGTCCGACCAGTAGAAATGGCCGGGGCTTATGCCACCTTCGCTAATAACGGCATGCACAACGAGCTTCGCCCCATCCTTACCATTGAAAAAGACGGCCAAGTCATCAAAGACTTTACAGCTACTGAAGCCAAAAAGGCCTTGGAGCCAGAAGTGGCCTACCAAATTAGCAACATTCTCTCGGATAACGGCGCCAGGTCATATGTGTTCGGAACCCGCAATAACCTTGTTTTGTCAGACCGACCAGTTGCTGCCAAGTCAGGAACCACGGAAAATAACCGTGACGCCTGGACTATTGGCTACACCCCTTCCATTTCGGTAGCGGTTTGGGTGGGTAATAACGAAGCCAACAAGACCATGGTGAAGGGTGCAGACGGCTCCTATGTTGCGGCCCCCATCTGGAACCGTTTCATGAAGGAATACCTCAAAGGCAAACCGGTAGAGCAATTTGAGAGACCGGCAACCATCAAAGAGATGACCGTAGACAGATTGTCTGGAAAAATCCCTACTGACCAAAGCCCAGAGAATGAACGGGTAACCGACATCTTCGCTCCTTGGCAAATACCAAAAGGAAATGATGATATTCACGTAAAGGTAAGAGTGGTAAAAGGCACCAATTTGCTGGCCACCGACCTTACTCCTGCCGACATGGTTGAAGAACGTATCTACTTCACTATCAAGTCCGAGCGACCCCTGAAGCCAAGTTGGGAACAGCCAGTTCAGGCGTGGGCCCGGGCAAATTACGGAGACCGGGTAGGGTCACCCCCCACAGAAGTTGACGGCACGTATGTCGAAGCAAATCGACCCAATATAAGTATTACCTCTCCGTTAGAGGGCACCTCGGTAAGCGGAAGCTTTATCCTTGCAGCCGCACCTGGAGGAAACAGGGCCATTACCAAGGTTGATTTCTACATTAACAGTGTTCTGATCGGTACCATATCGTCATCTCCGTGGAGCATGACATATAACGCCGCCAGCCTCCCTCCAGGAAGCCAGGTCATCCAAGCCGTTGCCACCAATGACCTAGGCCTTACAGCCACTGCCGAAGTCACCGTCACTACCGCAGGCCAAGATGCCACTCCTCCCGGAAACGTGAGTAACCTTAAGCGTGAATCAGGAACCCTTCCTACCGTAGTAAGGCTCTCGTGGCTTAATCCCAGCGATAGCGACCTGGATTATATGAACGTTTACGAGTCGATTTCAGAAGGAAGTCTTGGCACTTTAGTGCAAAGGGTGAATGGACTAACTCCTAGTCAGACGGGTATGGCAGACATAAACCAATCAAAAAAAGGCGATTACTATTACACTCTTGAACCAGTAGACAAGAATGGAAATCGTAACACCTCTTACGCCGCACCAAACAAGATAAAGGTAAAAGTACTCTAGCTTCCTTTCCCTAGCTGAGTCCTGATCAGCGAGGCAATATCTCGCACTTTTTCCGGAACCGCATACCCGAGCGAAGTGATCTCCCTGATCCTTCGCTCTTGTTGCATTACCTTGCGCAACTCTCCTGCCAAGCCAATTTCCCCAATGATACAAAGGGTATCTGAGAGGGCCTTATCGGCATAGGCAGAGGCTATGGCTAAACAAACTGCAGCATCCACAGCCGGATCTTTCACCTTAAGACCACCGACGATATTTACAAAGACATCATGCGAAGAAAGATTGATACCAGCCCGTCGTTGCAAGACTGCAAGCAGCAGATTAAGACGATTCAAATCAAATCCTGAAGCAGTGCGCCGCGGGTATCCGAATACGCTCGTAGTGGTCAAGGCTTGGACCTCAATCAACATGGGCCTGGTCCCTTCAATCACCGCTGATAGTACCGAGCCCGGAGCCTGTACCCGCTCACTCAAAAGGAAACTGGCGGGATTACTGACTTCGATAAGCCCCTTGTCTTCCATGGCAAAAATGCCAGTCTCGGCAATATCACCGAAACGGTTTTTTACCGCCCGCAAAATTCTTAATTGCTGCTGTGCGTCTCCTTCCAGGTACAATACCACGTCAACCAAGTGCTCCAGTGTCCGAGGACCGGCCACGGTTCCTTCTTTGGTGATATGCCCAACCAGAACGATGGGAATTCCCAAGCTCTTGGCTAGATGCTGGATTCGGACCGCGCTTTCTCTTACCTGGACAATGCTTCCCGGAGTAGAGGGGAACTGAGGGTCGTACATTGTTTGGATGGAATCGATGACTACCAAAGCTGGCTTGGCATTTTCAACGGCCGCAATAATAACATCGACATTAGTGGCTGCCAAAACTTGGGTGTGACCAGCTGAGACATCAAGCCGCTCAGCTCTCAGCTTAATTTGCTCAGGAGATTCCTCACCGCTCACATAGAGAATAGGCGAGTCCACAGAAGCCGACATCTTCTCCACCATTTGAAGAAGCAAAGTACTTTTCCCGATACCTGGATCACCGCCAAGAAGGATGACGCTACCAGCCACCACGCCTCCGCCTAGTACCCTGTCAATCTCAGCAAAGCCTGAAGGCATCCGCTTTTCTTTTTGTCCGGATATCGTACTTAATTTGACTGGAACCGCTGCTGCCTGGCCGCTATAACCTCCGCCCCGGTTAGAGGCCGAGGGAGCTGCTACAGAGATTTCTTTGAGGGTATTCCAACTTCCGCAGACATTGCAGCGTCCCTGCCACTGAATGTACTCTTCGCCGCATTCGTTGCAGACATACATCGTTGTGTTCTTGCTCTTTTTGGCCATGGCTATAATTCCTCTATTCGTTGGATGTGACAGCTGATTTGCTCTTGACCGTTCCACTCGTCAAGAGAGATCGTATAGTACGCACTATAGGGATGATTGGGTTCTAAATCCAGTCCCTTGTACCTGAAAGCTATGGCTTTTTTCGAAGCTCCATCCCCTTCCAAGACACAGGAAAGGTGCTGCTTCTCGCTTCCCACTTTCCGAATGTTTGCTACAGAGTATTCACCGTGAAAAAGCGGCGTTGGAAATCCCATGCCAAAAGGCTCTAGCAAGCGCAGTTCCTTGGCCAGGTTTACGTCGACGTCAGGGAGCGTCACATCAAGATCGGGAGACCGGAGACAGGAGGCCTTCATTGATTCCAAACTGAATCCTTCTTTTTGCATCCATAGATTTACGAGTTCACAGAGCCGTTCCGGAGTTTCCCCTTTTTTCATAGTTAACCCTCCGGCCTTGGCATGGCCTCCATACCGCTCAAGGACTTCTTCGGCTGCCGTAAGGAGAGACAAGGTATCGGCACCATCCACACTTCGCACCGAGCCTTTGATAACCCCGTCCTCAGGGGCAAGAACAATTACCGGTCGCTTATACTGCTCAAGCAGCCGACCAGCCACCAAACCGATTACTCCGGTCGACCAAGAAGGATCAAAGGCTACCATGCAGAGATTTTCTTCCTGGGCCACGACCTTGGCAGTCGCTTCTTCAAGATGACGGTCAAGTAAGGTTTGACGTTCAATATTTTTGGCATTCAGATAAGTGGCAAGGTCGAGCGCCTCTGTTTGATCTTCCGTAATAAGTAACTGAAGAGACGCATGCTTGTCTCCTCGTAATTCCTCATGCATCCGGGAAGGCGCATTAATTCGGGGAGCCAGCTGAAAGCCAATGCTTCCCGCTCCCACTGCTTCCAATCTGATTCCGGCCACTGATGCCAACATTCCCAGGCCTATGTTTCGGGACTTACGCATAACTTTGAGTCCAAAGGAAACGAGCACCCTGTTTTCTCCAAGCAAGGGAACCATGTCCGCCACTGTAGAAAGCGCAACCAGGTCAAGGTCCCACTTCAAAGAATCAGGGCTCTTCCCCATTTCTTTGTACAGCTCAACCATCAGCTTCCAACCTATGGCACAGCCACAGAGCTCTTTAAACGGATACGGGCAGCCTGGCTGCTTTGGATTAAGAATGGCCAAGGCAGCGTCGGCAATATGCCCTTCCTGAGGTTCATGGTGGTCACAGACAATTGTATCTATGCCTTCTGAAGCCAGGGCGGCGATTTCTTGCTTGGAAACCGTGCCGTTATCCAAGGTTATCAAAAGGGTGGCATTGGTCTCTCGAATTCTCTTCAGAGCCGGCTCAGTCAGCCCATATCCGTCGGCCCGAAGCGGGATAATCGGATTTACATTCACCCCCACTCTTTTGAAAGCCCTTACCAACAAGGCGGTTGCCGGCACCCCGTCAGCGTCATAATCTCCAAAAACAGTAATGACCTCTTTGTTTTCGATGGCTTTTTTAATACGGGCGATCGCCAAGTCCATGTCTTTCATCAGGCTCCCGTCATGAGTATCCCTTTCAAAATCCGGGTTCAAAAAAACTGCCTGCTCCTCAGCAGGTATCCCCCGTTTTTCCAAAAGTTGCCTAAGGATTTCTGACATCATTCTACATACCCCCATCGGTCAATTCTCAGATCTACTTTTGAAGTTTGCGTCATTTTCTTCTGATCGTACATTCGAGCAAGATTACGTGCCTGCACGCCATGATCGCTAAGGGTATTGAATTGAACTCGGGCACCTTCCTTGGCTACCCAGGTTACGTCATAGGTAGTATCAGCGATTTCAAAATGATCGAAATGAAGATCCGGTACAAGTTTGGCAAGGTCAGCGTTGACTCCCACAATAAAATCAACAAAGGTCTTTCCTACCACTTTCTGGCCCATTTCAAGAGGAAGCCCCTTTGTATCTTGAATGCGTGGAAGGGAAGCCAACACCTGGCCAGTTTCGCTTTCTGGAAGAGGAAGTTCCTCAGTTTTGAACTGAACATAAGAAAAGCCGTCTCCATCCAGGATAGTGGCCGTCGCCCCTGAGATCCAAAGGGCCGCTGGCTCTCGCTCCCTGACTACGATTTTCACGCTATTTGGCAGACCCCTCAGTATGGCCACCGATTCCACGGTGTTGTTTTCCATTATTGAGGCAGCCGCAGTGTCTTTTGGTAAGAGCCAAATATTGGTTCCCAAGGGAACCTGCTCCGCAATGGCCGCAGAAGAAACAAACTTAGCACCCTCGACTTCGACTTTTTTTACCGCAAAGAAATCCGAAGCGAATACCCCGTACCATCCAAGGCCCACTACGCCGAGCCAAAGAAAGAGCTTGAAAAACCTGAAGAAACCGACATAGGATCGGCTTGGTTTTTGTAAGTTACCGTAAATTTTAGGCATTTGGCGGACATAGGTCCGACGCTGTCTAGGCATAGGGCTATTTTACCATACTCCGAGATATTCATGGCGGGAAACCAGGGAAACCGCATACACAGATTCCACTTTTTGTCTCACGAGCTCAGTCAGCTCCCTGATGTCGGAAGAGCGAGCAGTGGGCGTTTTTGACCGGAAAAAATTTGGGTGATGACGGTCAGGATAAACCGTTCCTGAGCGAAGCTTATGCACGCCAGCACCCTTCAAAAGGTCGTTTACCGGAATGTCCTTTGTCAAGGTAAATACCGGTCCAAAAGCCACTCCTCCTGGACGCTGATACTCAGGACGAAGCAGTTGGGATGACATACGATTTTGAAGCTCGTCAGAACGCACTGAGGTCAGCTGGAAAAGAACCGTTAAAATGACCGGGAGCGGCTCGTCGGCATTTTTTGTAGCTCTCAGATGTTGCAGCCTGGTTTGGTCAGAGGACTTCTCCAACCAATCCCTCTTGTATCGAATGATGGTGGCTTCCTTGTCCAAACGGGCAGGAGGCACCAACATGGTTACGTACCTGACCGATGAGAGGATAGGCCACCCAGAGCCGGAAACATTTGCATACAAAGCTCCTCCTACTGTGCCTCCCTCTCCGTAAAGGTGGGTAAGGCCGCCAAGGCCCTTGCTTGAAGCCAGGATTATAAACCGGTCAAGCGAAAGCCCGCTGTCTACCACCATGTGGCTCTTGTCCATGGCCACTCCAAAGGAAGAAGTCTGGTTGTGAATTACCAAGCCTGGGAATCCTCCGTCGGAAAAGAGAACGCTCTCCCCGCTTCCCACCACTACATAGGGCACCCCCAAATCTATGGCTGATTTTACGGCTGCCGCCAGTTCCACGGTGTCACGGGCAACAGTGAAGTAATCGGCAACCCCTCCGGCTTTCAACGGATTGAACTCTTGGAGAGAATAGGTATCCTCGACCTTGACGATATTTTTGAGGAGACCGATTTTTACTTCTGCATGGTCTGTGGCACTCATTGCATCCAACGTTCTATGAAACTACGGATCGACCCGGCCCCCACGGTTACCAATATCCCCTCCTTTTCAGCTGCTGCGGCAACCATCTTTTCTAGATCTTCATTGCTCTCTGGAGCATGCACTTCCATTTCAGCAACAGGCTTCTCAGAGATTTGAGTAGCGATGTCAGAGCTTCTGATCTCCAGCGGCTCTTCCCGACCTGGAACTTCAAAGATAGGAGCCAAAATGAGCTCATCCGGAGAATGCTTGTCAAAGCATCTGCCAAATTCTTTCAGCAAGTTCAAGGTGCGAGACTTTTGATGAGGTTGAAATACCACCACCAATCGCTCCTGAGGAAATTTCTCCCGAAATCCTTGCAAGGTAGCAGCCAGCTCAGTAGGATGATGCGCATAATCATCGTACACTTCAACTTCTTTCCAGCGTCCCAGATGCTCGAAGCGTCTTCCTACCCCTGGGAAAGTCGCCAAAGCCTTCTTGATCGTTTCTTGGTCGATGCCAAGCTCATGAGCAATGCGGGCTGCAGCCGTAGCGTTTAACTGATAATGGGTTCCTGGCATTGGCAGCTTCAAGCCTGGCCAGAGATTCTCTTCGGAGTACCAACGAAATTTGTAATTGAACCCTTTGCAAACCCTTCTGATTGAAGCGTTCTTGCCATAAGCCACTACTGTACCGGTGCGATGAGGGAGATTGCGAAGAAAACGACGGAAAGAACGTTCTATTTCCTCAAGTCCCCCAGCGTAATAATCCAGGTGATCGGCTTCGATATTAAGCAGGACGGCCATATCAGCCGAGAATTGGTGAAAGCTACGATCAAATTCATCGGCCTCAATAACCAAGTACTTGCTCTTACCAATGCGAGTCTTGCTTCCCCAAGCTGAGAGCGTACCGCCGACAAATACCGTAGGATCCAGACCTGCCTGATCGAGGATCCATCCGATCATGGCCGTCGTAGTAGTCTTCCCATGGGTTCCGGCTACGGCAATCGTATAATGCTGGCGAGTGATCTTCCCCGCCCATACGGCCCTCTTGCTCACCGGAAGCTTTCGCCGTTCTACCTCTTGGAGTTCAGGATAGCTGGGCGAAGAAGGCGTAATGGCAGAATTGATAACCACCTCGGTGATATCTTCGGGAATAGAGCCCGGATTAGAGCCATAATGAACGTTGGCTCCCGCCTGGATCAGTCGCTCCGTATTGGCGCTCTGCCCCATATCACTGCCGGACACTTTCCAGCCACGTTCAAGACAGTAGTCAGCCAGCCACAACATGCCGGAGCCGCCAATCCCGATAAAATAAATATGAGGTACTGTAGATTCTTTTGACATATATACTTACCTTCGCACAGATATGCTTGACCCGCAAGCCGAACTTAGGTGGCAAGCAGTGCTTGGGCCATAACCGAGGCGGCATCAGGCTTATAGAATCGGCTAATCGATACTTCTAAGGTTCTTTTTTCAATTGGGTTTTCCAACAGCTCAGTGACAAGACTTATAAGGATAGCCGGTGTTGCCGTTTTCTCATCAAGCACAGCAGCAGCATGTTCTTTCTCTAACAATTTGGCATTTGCCCATTGGTGGTTCTGGGCGGCTGAGGGCAAGGGAATAAGGATAGAAGCCTTGGAAGCAGCGGCAAGCTCATGAATGGTTCCTCCTGCCCTGCTAATCACCAAGGAGGCTTTCACAAAAGCCAACGGCAATTCGTCCTTTACGAAAGAGTGGAGATGCAGACGTTTTTGAAGCTCAGGGGCCAGCCGTTTCTTGTCTTTTTTTAAAGAGGCAAAATCTCCTTCGCCACAGATATGCAAAAGAGTAACCTTGCGCAGCAATTCATTCCAAGATTTGGCCACCAGATTATTTACTGCCCGCGCACCCTGGCTGCCGCCTATGACGATTACGAGTGGCAACCCCTCGGATACCGCCTCCCCCTCAATGACAAGTTTTTTCTGAGCTGGGTTCATGGCAAACTCAGGCCTTACCGGTTGGCCGACATAAACGGTCTTTTCCTCGCTTCCAGGAAAACTTACGAATACTGTCTTGGAAATCTTGGCTATCAGCCTATTAGAAAGCCCAGTCACCACGTCTGTTTCATGACAAAAAACAGGAATCCCCCTGAGACGTGCAGCCACGGCAATGGGAACCGTAACGCTTCCTCCTTTACAAAAAATGACCTGGGGGCGGATTTTTTTTACTAACCGATAGGCTTGGGAAAACCCTTTGACCATGTGAACCGCTTGGCGAAACTGGTCGAGCGTCAGATAACGGTGAATTTTCCCTGCCACTATGCTTTCTTTTTCAAACCTAAGGGGCGACTCCTTAATAAGTGGGGATTTGAGATCTCCTGGCAAGCCGACATAAACGCACCTCGTATCAGAAGAGGCCTCTTGGACCGCTTCCATTACCGCCAGAAGCGGAACGATGTGACCACCTGTTCCTCCACCAGCAAAAAGAATGGTCTTAGGCGGCATATGCGCCCTTTCTGCGTCCGGGCTTGGTAGCTGCCTGCTTCTTTTCAGGTTCTATGTACCTGGAGATATTCAGGAGAATACCGGTAGCCATGAGCGAAATGAGCAAGTTGGTTCCTCCGTAACTGACAAAGGGCAGCGGGACTCCCACCAAAGGAACCAGATGTAGCATTGAGCCTAGATTAATGAAGGTTTGGAAAGCAAACCAGCTCGTAATACCCACGGCAATAAGGCGGCCAAAAAGGTCAGGAGCCAAAGCTGCAATGTAATACCCCCTATAGAAAAGAAATATATAGACACTAATAAGTAGCAAGCTAAACAGGAAGCCTAACTCCTCC